>NZ_JBLBUB010000019.1:0-98112 GCF_047289955.1 Microbulbifer jejuensis | reverse complement strand
TTGCGGCTTTTTACGTATTTTTCCAGCTGCTTTCTATCTTTATCTGACAGTGTAATTTTGACCTGAGCGGGCATCTGACTAACTCCTGTTTGTAGGGAGAGCGCTCAAGATTATATATCAGCGGTCAATTTAATACACTGCACTAGTTCTATTAATGACATCAAATTTGAGCGTAGTATTATCACCGGATAAAGAAGTAATTTTCTTTGCCAAGTTTTTGCACCAGAGACCATATTCTCTCGTTCACCAAAGTCTGGTTGCTCTAAGCCACCCACAGATAAATAGACTTTAATCGGCAACTCAGATTTTATAACCTGCGAAGTCAATATTTGACTTCTATTAAACCACACTGATGGACTACCAACTATGTAACTGCTAATCATGTCTGGATGTTTAAACAGAATGAATGTACCGAATAATCCCCCCCAATAAGTTACCAACAAAAGTGCGATTTGAAGGGTTACTATCGGGTCAGAAGGAAAGAACCCCCCCCAGGACGCGCTGTGAATACATCCCTGTACGCTCGTAATCGGCCTCCATGCCTCATACGGTCCTGGGAGAGGGGGTATTCTTCCCTCCTGCTTTACTAGTAAGGGCGCTTATAGATAAATCATATCTTGATTTTTTTGTCAATAAAGTATTGCGACATTGCTGTAGGAGAACTCAGTAACGCTGCATTAGTTTATATGCTTGCTAAGATATAGATTCAAGTTTCCCAGAAGGTGAGTTCATAGCAGATTGGCCCTCCAGACTCAATACACCTCGTATTACTTGCCATGTGATGGCCAGTGCACCGATGATAAACACTACGTCACCAATAGTTCGTATCCATCTTAGAGTTACGAGCACTTCACTTTGCATTATAGATTCACTGCGAGCATACCAAAGGCCTTCTGAAACACTCGCTATAAACTGAATAATGCCGACTGGCAATAAGCTAGTGAAGATCATTAAGGCCAAACCTATATTCATCCACCAGAACGCCGTTTTCATTAATTTTTCGCTAAATATTAATTGTGGCCGAATATATCTAAGCACCAGCAAACTAAAGCCTAAAGCCAGGAACCCATATACTCCAAACAATGCACCATGGGCATGGGTGGCTGTGGTATTCAATCCTTGAAGATAATATAAAGCTATGGGTGGATTAATAGTAAAACCAAGTACACCAGCTCCTAACATGTTCCAGAAAGCAACAGCCACAAAGAACATCAAAGGCCATTTAACTTTTACCATCCAAGTTGCACGATTTTTTAAGCTGTAGTGATCCCAGGCTTCATAGCCCAACAGGATAAGTGGTACTACTTCGAGCGCACTAAATGTGGCACCCACAGCCATAACCGGTGTCGTTGTGCCTGAGAAATATAAGTGGTGAAAAGTACCCGGCACACCTCCTAGCAAGAACAATGAGGCTGAAGCTAGAGAAGTCACGGTAGCCATGCGTTTAGATACAAGCCCCATGTTAAAGAAAATAAATGCAAGCGCAGTCGTGGCAAAGACTTCAAAGAAACCCTCTACCCATAAATGCACTATCCACCAACGCCAAAACTCCATAACAGATATATGTGTGCGCTCTCCATAAAAGAAACCAGCGCCATAAAATAATCCTATAGCAACAACAGAAGCAGTAAATAGAGCTAGTAGATTTTTATCCCCCTTTTGTTTTAACGCTGGCACGATACCGCGCAGCATTAATATCAGCCATAGCACAACACCGATAAATTTACCGATCTGCCATAGCCTGCCAAGATCTACAAATTCATACCCTTGATGACCCAACCAAAAACTGAGTTCTGGTGGCAGTACTTGCGCAATGGCTAAATAATTTCCAACAAATGATCCAATAACAACAACAATTAAGGCCCAAAATAATATATCAACACCAAGCTTTTGGAGTTTTGGGTCTTTACCACCATTTATAATTGGAGCAAGAAAGAGTCCAGCAGCCAAAAATCCCGTGGCAATCCAAAACAGAGCAGCCTGAATATGCCAAGTACGCACCAAACTATATGGAAACCATTCCGATGTTTGTACACCATAAAATCCTTGTCCTTCGACTGTATAGTGGGCAGTAAAACCACCCAAGAAAACTTGGAGAGTAAAAAGTCCCACTATAATTAATAAATACTTTCCAAGAGATTTTTGTGAAGGTGTTAAATTAAAGGTGCTAATTGGATCTTGTTTGGGAGCAGTCGGATGGTTATCTTCATTACGTAGGAACGCCCATGCCCAAACCAGTGCGCCTATACCGGCAATCAACAAGACCACGCTAATAATTGACCAAATAATATTTTCGGCGGTTGGTTTATTATCAATTAACGGTTCGTGAGGCCAGTTGTTAGTATAGGTTGCACCGCCTATAGATCGTTCGGTCGAAGCTGCCCAAGATGTCCAGAAAAAGAACTCAGTCAGTCGTGCTCGACGATCAATGTTAGGTAACGTAACCTCTTTCATGGCGTAATGTGCACGGGTTTGTTGTAAAGCGGGATCACCTCCAAAAAGTGCATCATAATATGTAGCGGTTTGTTCTATAGCCGCTACTCTTCGCTTAGATAGAGTGACAATTCCAGAGTCTTGGTTATAGGTATTGGTTCTATACTCTAATTTAAGATCATACCGCAATGCATATTTTTCTTTTTCCGTTAACGATTCGTATCGTAGACCAAATTCTTCTTGTGCTGCTAATGCTAACCAATTAACTAACTCTCGATGTAACCAGTCAGCGGTCCAGTCCGGAGCTTGGTAGGCACCATGCCCCCAAATAGACCCCAATTGCATCCCTCCAACTGACTGCCATGAGGTTTGACCATCTAAAATTTTATTTTTAGTGGTCAATATTTCTCCATTCCCCGATACAAAGGCGTTGGGTATCGGAGGCGCTTTCCGATATATCTCGCTGCCAAAATATCCAAGTATTGAAAATGTCACAGCTAAGACGCCAATCAGCGTCCACCAAAGAGATCTGTATGCTCTCATCAGAATTATCCTTGCCAATATCAATTAGCGTGTTCAAACAAAATGGTGTTTTTGATATTAATATTCAGGCCAAACTCCCCTAAAAATGCCTGCAGCCCCAAATATCGTATACATCGGGTATCACTAATTTTTTGGGATGACTCCACATTACTTGATTGTGCATTAGTAGTTTTTAAATTTGACATGCGGCGCTCGTGCTCCACTGCACTAATTTCAATAGGCTAATTTGCCTTGGGGTGGTTAACCAGCACAGAAAAAACATAAACTCTCCTTTTCCTTGTGTTGCTTAAGTAAATCGATCTATTGACCAATTGGTCAAAAATATGTTTTGACCGTGTAAGATAGTGAGCTGTTGGGAGGCCGATACCCTCCATCTGGCTAATGACTAATTGCCAATAATGGTTGTCGGTTTTTGACTGATTCGTCGAATTTTTGTAAGCTAATGAATCCGTGTTCACTTCTTGATTTTTCAAATAAATCAACGACTCCAAGTATTGGAAAGCGTTCTCTGGTTTCAGGGCGCCTTTATTCGAAATATCTCCTACCACAGTAGTACCAGTCTTGAATGACACATCTGCGCCTGATTGGCGCCTATGGATCTGGTTGGTCGACCATTTGAGACCAAACATTCTCTCTTTTCCCACCTAACATGCATGTCATATACATCTTTAAGTGGGCAATTTACACGCAAAAATCAATGATGTAAACTATATGCATCTTTAAATTTTCAAGGATTGAAATCCCTGGCTTCACAATGAAGGACTTTGCCAATGAGGATCACACAATTTACGGACTATTCTTTGCGGGTGTTGATGTACCTTGCTTTACAGGACCAAGAACAAGTAACTATTAGAGAGATTGCTGAGCGCTACGAAATATCTAAAAACCATCTGATGAAGGTGGTACAAGAATTAGGTCTCAAAGGCTATTTGATCGCTACGCGGGGTAAGTATGGGGGCATTCGATTAAGTCGAGCTCCCGAAAATATCAATGTTGGACAGCTAGTACGACTATTCGAGCAAGACTCTGTATTAGTAGAGTGCTTTGGGCCAAATAATCAGTGCGTCATCACTCCCGCGTGCTGGCTGAAGAAAATGTTCGCCGAGGCTATGGAAAGTTTTTTTACCTGCCTAGAACAATATACTTTGGAAGATCTGGTATCGGGCCCGAATCAGCCAGCTCTTATAAATATACTGGCTTTCCCTGTGAGAACTGAGAAATCGGCGCAAAGTCACTAGGTAAGGGTTATTTGTAGCGGTTTACTAAACCCGGAATGAATGTTGGACGGTTGACGTTAGTTTCGGGTTCTTTTACGGGTGGGCAATGCCTTACCCGATAAGCGATAAGAAATCGTTGCCACCTGGTGAGATAGCTCCCTGTGCATCTCGCCCCGCAGCCCGTATTATCCCCCTTCCGCCGGGGTTTTACCGGGGCTCGATTTTACCCAGCGCCCAAAAAGAATGCCTACCTCAAACAACAGCCACATAGGCAGAGCCAACAGCGATTGGGAAATCACGTCCGGCGGTGTCAGCAGCATACCGAACAGAAAACACCCCACAATTACATAGGGGCGTTTTTGCGCCAGAACCCTGGCGTCCACCACGCCGCTCCAGATCAGCAGCACCGTCGCAATGGGAATTTCAAAGGCGAAGCCAAAAGCGAAAAACAACTTGAGTACCAGGTCGAGATAACTGCGCATATCCGGCATGACCTTAATACCCGCAGGGGCAGAACCCACAAAGAAATCAAATAAAATGGGGAATACAACAAAATAGGCGAAGGCGATGCCCGCGTAAAAAAGCACTACGCTGGTCATCAGGATCGGGATGGCTATCCGTCTTTCATTCTTGTACAGCCCGGGGGCGATAAAGGCCCAAGCCTGATACAGTACAAACGGGATGGCAATAAAAAAAGACAGGATAAATGTGGTTTTAAACGGGGTCAAAAAGGTGGAGGTCACCTCCGTGGCAATCATCCCCGCATCGCCAAGCAACCTGCCCTGCAAGGGATTGGCGATATAATCGTAAATTTCCGCGGCAAAAGGCACCATGCCGGCGAATAAAATCACCACCACCAACAGAATACGCAGCAGGCGATCACGCAGTTCGATCAGGTGGTCGATAAACGGCTGATGACTGTCCTGTGACTGATCGCTCATGGCTGGCTGTCTTTTTCCTGTTGCGATTCTTTTTCTGTGTCCTGGGCGATATTCTCTGGGTGGTCCGGATTCATGTCCGGATCGCCGAAATCGTGCCAGTGTTCCGGGTATTCCGGATCCTGAAGCTCCTCTGCCGTTTCATCCTGCTCGGGTAGATAGTCCTCTTTTTCCGCTCGCGGATGGGTGGGAGTGGGCTCGGCTGGAACGGTGCCTTCGGCAGCTTCCGTCTGCGTCGGCTCTCCTTTAGGGAGTGGCGTCCCGGAGGCGGTTTCGCGGGCCTGCTGCTCTAGGGGGCCGGTGATTTCCTGATTGGTTTCTGCGAAGGTCTGCTCCATTTCCCGGCGGCTCTCTTCGATTTCGCGCAGGATACGCTCATTGTGCAGTTCACGGCGGATATCATCGGCACCCACTTCTTTTTCCAGCTCATCGCGAGCGCTGTGCAGGGTGCGCTTCAGCGCGGACCACCAGCGCGCAGTGGTACGGATGGCGTCGGGCAGGCGCTCGGGGCCCACCACAAGCAGGGCCACCACGGCGACCACCAGTAGTTCAAAAAAGCCGATATCAAACACGGAGTACCACTCCCGTAATGGTTGCGGTTTACTTGTCCTGGGACTGCTGGTCTTTTTCCTTGGTCACACTGCCCTGGCCGGGCTTTGCCTCCGCATCCTGCTGCAAGCGCTCGGGATCTTTGTCCTTATCGGCATCCTTATTTTTATCATCGCCCTTGCTTTTGTCATCGTCCTTGATCGCCTTGCGGAAACCCTTAATGGCGCCACCCAGATCTCCACCGAGATTTTTCAGGCGCTTGGTTCCGAACAGCAGCAAGACAATCACCAGAATAATCAACAACTGCCAGATGCTAATTCCACCGAATCCCATAATTGTCTCCATATCATTTGCTTTAACAGTCAAGCCGCGCTCTGCGCGCTTCGACCGCCAGGGGTTAAGCCGTAATTTTTCAGAAGCCCTTTATAACCCAGTATCACAGGGGGCGCCCAATCCGTATTCAGCCCTCGTTAGATCGCGCTGCTTTTTCCTCCAGGCCGGAAAGATCGAAACGACGGCCCAGTTCACACAGCACATCCTGCGAATTCGCGCCCAGATGGGACAGCATCACCAGGGTGTGAAACCAGAGATCCGCTGTTTCGGCAATCATATCCCGATTGTCACCGCTGGTCTGCGCATCCTTGGCTGCGAGAATGGCCTCTGTGGCTTCCTCTCCGACCTTTTCCAGAATCTTGTTCAGTCCCTTTTCGTGCAGGCTGGCCACATAGGACTGTTGCGCGCCTCCTGCGCGCTTGCGATCTTCCAATACAGCGTCCAGTTGTTTGAGCAGGTCTCTCATGGCGGGGCTCACTTGTAGATGGCTGCGGGGTCCTGGATCACCGGCAGGTTTAACTGCCACTCCCCATCGCTAAAACGCTGGTAAAAGCAGCTGCTGCGCCCGGTGTGACAGGCAATGCCGCCTTGCTGTTCCACCAGCAGCAGTACCGTGTCACCGTCACAGTCAAGGCGCATCTCGTGCACCCTCTGCTGGAAACCGGAGGACTCGCCCTTGCGCCACAGGCTTTTGCGCGAACGCGACCAGTAAACCGCATAACCCTCGCTGGCGGTGAGCGCCAGGGATTCGCGATTCATCCACGCCAGCATCAACACCTGCCCAGTGTTAAAGTCCTGGGCAATGGCGGGCACCAGGCCGTCGCTGTTCCAGCAGACCTGGTCGAGAAAACCGCTCGTCGCTTTTGCCTGAGTCAATGTCTCCTCCTTCGGAGTTGCAAGTGTAGGCCGCTCCGCCGGCCTGGCCAGAGCTAGGGCCAGAGTAACAGCACCAGGGCAGCGAAACCCAGGGCCCAGCCCGAGGGCGGCAGCTGCTCCAGCCACTGCGGTTTGCTCAGGGCCACGGCACCGGCGGCGAGGAGCACGCCGCCCACGCGGCGCAGGTAGCGCCAGCGCCCCCGGCGCTGACCGCCCGCCAGCTTCTCGCCAATCGTTTCCAACTGGGGCGCCAGTTCCCGCGACTGCTCCAGGGCGGAGTACACCAGCTGCGGCATCTGCGGGAATTTCTCCAGCCACTCGGGACCGTAGCGCTTTATTTCACCCAGGAGCGTTTTCGGGTGAATGCGCTCGCGCATCCAGCGCTCCAAAAATGGATGGGCAGTCTTCCACAGATCCAGCTGTGGATAAAGCTGCCGGCCCAAACCTTCGATATTCAGCAGGGTCTTCTGCAACAATACCAGTTGCGGTTGCACCGCCATATCGAAACGGCGCGCCGTCTGAAACAGGCTGATGAGCACCCGCGCAAAGGAGATCTCCCCCAGGGGTTTTTCGAAGATGGGCTCGCACACGGCACGGATTGACGCTTCGAAGGTGTTCACCGGTGTGTCGGCCCGAACCCACCCGCTCTGCACATGCAGCTCCGCCACCATGCGGTAATCGCGGCGGAACATGGCGAGCAGGTTGCGCGCCAGATAATACTGATCCTCCCGCGATAGGCTGCCGACGATAGCGGTATCGATGGCAATATATTGCGGACGCTGCGGGTACTCGCGGGACACAAAGATATTGCCCGGGTGCATATCCGCGTGGAAGAAATTATATTCAAACACCTGCTTGAAAAAAATTTCCACGCCCCGCTCGGCGAGCAGTTGCATATTGGTATCCTGGGCACGCAACTGCGCCAGATCGGTGACAGGGATACCCTCAATATGCTCCAACACCAAGACGTTGGTGCGAGTGTATTCCCAGTACACCTCGGGCACATACAGCAGTGGAGACGCGCTGAAATTGCGTCGCAGTTGGGAGCCATTGGCCGCCTCGCGCACCAGATCCAGCTCACCCTCAATGGTGTGGCGATAATCCTCTACCACCTCCACTGGGCGCAAACGGTGTCCATCCGGCACAAAACGCTCAATAGCGCGGGCGATCACCCCCAGCAGGCGCAGGTCCTCCTGAATCACTTCATTAATGCCGGGCCTCAATACTTTCACCACCACCGATTCGCCGGAGGTGAGCACGGCGGCATGTACCTGTGCCACCGAGGCCGCAGCAAGCGGCGCGCGCTCGAAACTGGCGAAAACCGTATCGACGCTCGCCCCCAGGGCTTCCTCGATCAGCGCTGTGCACTGATCGCTGGGAAAGGGCGGCACCTTGTCCTGCAGATCGTCGAGCTGTACTACGATATCCGCCGGCAGCAGGTCGGGGCGAGTAGAGAGCAACTGGCCAAACTTGACAAAAATGGGGCCCAGGTCTTCGAGGGCACAACGCAGGCTCTCGCCGCGCGCCGCTTTTGGCTGCGGCAACAGTCTGAGTGGCGCTACCAACCCGCGCAGCCACAGTGGGCGGTGCTCGCCCGGCAGCAGTCGGTCGAGGCGATAACGCAGAAAAACCCGCGCAATAGTGAAACTGCGAAAAAGGGGCAAAACTACTCTGCCTCCCTGCGGGCAAATTGCACCTGCAGCAGGCACACCCGCGCTTCGAGACGCTCTGTGGCCAGTGACAGTTCGGCGAGGTCTTCGACGAAGGCCTCAAACGCTGCCTGCGGTGGCGTCAGTTGCCACTCTTCGCTGATGGTCTCCGCCGCCGCAGCCGGTGCGCGGTTGAGATTGACGCTCAGCCAGCTGCTGGCACCGCGCAACACAGTGCCGATCGTGTGTGCGGGAATATCGCCAAGCACCTGCGCCAGCGGGGCCTCCCAGTCGATATCCAGGTCGCGCATGATCCCCTGCAACTCCGCCAACAGGGTGCTCGAACCACTGATGGATACGCCCAGCGCCGCAGGAGTGGCATCCGGGTCTTTCAGCAGACGCACAAGAGAAATCGCTGAGCCGCCTATCCGGGTGGTCACCCCCCCGTCCTCTTGCTGGCGCACATACACCTGGTCGCCTGCAATGCACAGATAACATTGTATTTGTGGCGCCGTCAGATCAAGCGCCAGAGTTCTGCCATCCAGCGCCTGCAGGCGTGCGCGGGTGGCCGGATCATATTGCAGGGCGGTATTGATGGCGGCTTCCAGCGCAACGTCAAAACCCGCGCGAAAAGTTGGGTCGCTCATGGCGGTTCGGCCTCGTGCCTGGACGTGGGAAAACACGGGTATCCTTCCGGCACAATTCAGGGCTTGATCCCCCGGTGCAGTGCCACGATACCTCCGGTCATATTATGAAATTCACAATCGGCAAAACCCGCCTCCACCATCATCTGCTTGAGGGTTTCCTGGTCCGGGTGCCTGCGAATACTTTCCGCCAGATAACGGTAACTGTCCGCATCGTTGGCCACCAGCTTGCCCATCAGTGGCAGCAGGCGGAAGGAATACTGATCGTAGATCTTTTCCAGCAGCCGGGACTGCGGCTTGGAAAACTCCAGCACCAGCAAGCGACCGCCAGCCTTCAGCACCCGCAACATGTCGCGCAGGGCCAGATCTTTGTCGGTAACATTACGCAGGCCGAAAGCGATGGTGATGCAATCGAAGGTATTGTCGGGAAAGGGCAGGTACTGGGCGTCCGCTTGCACCGGAGCCACATTGCCGGCGATGCCGCGGTCGAGCAGGCGATCGCGGCCGATCTCCAGCATTGATGCGTTGATATCCGCCAGTACCACCTGACCACCGGCACCCACAATGCGCGAGAAGCGCGCGCTGAGATCGCCGGTGCCGCCGGCGATATCCAGGATTTTCTGTCCCGGCCGCGCACCAGACAACTCGATGGTAAAGCGCTTCCAGAGGCGGTGAATGCCCCCGGACATCAAATCGTTCATCACATCGTAGCGCGATGCCACCGAGTGGAACACCTCCGCCACACGACCGGCCTTATCCTCCACCGGGACCTCTTGGTAGCCGAAGTGGGTGGTCTTGCGATCCTTCATGTCCTGCCTGCCTACCGAGTCAACATTAGAGGCGCTATTGTACATTGGCCGGGTCCGCCGGGCACTGTCGCCGGCTAAACTGTTAGCCCGTCCATTCGCGCTGCCGAACGAACAGCACTGTATCGGGATGTCGGGCTCCCGGCCCGGTGCCGGCGCCCGAAAGGCAAGCCGCCGGCGCAGTTGCAGCGGTCATTCTGCAAGACCATCAAACTGGCCCTGCACACCGATTGGCGCGCATTGGTCAACAGCGAAAATTATGGTCTATCGACTCAACAGCCAGCAAACACTCGCGGAGGCCATCATCGCTACGGCACAGGCGGAGGTTGCCGCCGCCATCACGGCCCTGGACGCACTGTCCGAGCAGGAAGCGGTGCACGAGGTGCGTAAGCACTGCAAGAAGATGCGCGCTCTGCTGCGTCTGATACGTGCAGACCACAAGGCGCTGTACCGGCTTGAGAATGCCCACTACCGCACGCTCGCCAACCGGCTGTCCACCAATCGCGATTTGGTATCAATCCACGATGCCTTTGCCGCTATTGCCGCGCCCACCGATTTCCCCCGGGCCCATGCTTTTATTATCGGGCATAGCGACCGGCTCGGCGACCGGGCAGCACTGGGGCCGGTCGGTGCGCTACTACTGCAGGGAGCAGGCCGGATACCGGCCTGGCCACTGGCACGACTGCGCTGGAAGCAGAGTAAACACGGGCTTCTCAGTACCTATCGGCACGCCTGCACACTAAAAACGGCGGCGATTTCACGCAAATCCGCCGAGGCCCTGCACACATACCGCAAGCGCACAAAAGACCATTGGTACCACTGCCGTCTGCTGCAAGAGCGCTATCCACCACTGGCTGAGCGCTGCGCTCCGCTCGAAGCCCTTGCCCAGGCCCTGGGCGACTGGCGCGACCTGCACCTGCTGTGCACCCTGCTGAGGGCTGAAGGGGAGGCCATGTCGGACGAGTTGACCCCGCTGCTGGACGCCGCCGGGCAGCGACAGGCCACACTGTTCCACCAAATCAAGCGCTTGGGTGCGGAGCTGTTTCCGACAGGAAAATTCGCGCTGCTCGAAGGGCACAAATAGGGTTCGCAATGCGGTGTCTCTCCGGAATGATTTGCCCAGCTATCCAATCGACCGTGTGGGTGCAGTATTTTGTGCAAACAACCCGCCGGGTTAATCGCAAGTTAATTGATCGACCATTGAGGGTTTTTGGCATAACATTCGACAGAAATACATAACAAGGTGAAACTGGCCATGCTGGACTGGTTGAATACCCATATCGCATACTGGCACTGGCTGGTGCTGGGCCTGCTGCTGGTGACGGCGGAAATCTTCGTTTCCGGATTCGTTTTGTTCTGGTTTGGGCTGGCGGCGCTCCTGGTGGGCACCTTGCTCCTGATCGTCGATCTGTCCATCGCCCTGCAACTACTGCTGTGGATCGGCGCCTCCATAACCGCACTGTTGGTGTGGTTGACGTTTATCAAACCCAAATGGCGTGATCGTACCTCTGCCGGTATGGCGGCTGAAGCACTGAACGGGCAAGTGGGTATGGTGGTTGAATCCAATGCGGGCAGAAATCGCGGCAAACTGAAATTCCCGGCGCCCATTCTCGGCGAGGAAGAGTGGCTGTTTCTCTGCACTGCAGACATGGCGGTGGGCGAGCGGGTCAAGGTCACAGACATTTCCGGCAACACGCTGATTGTTACAGCACTCTAATTACAAAATTACTGACACATCCGGGGAGGAGAAACTGGTGGAAGGTTTATATGTTGTTGTGGCGCTGGTGGTACTGGTGGTCATTACCATCGCCAAAGGGGTGCGTATTGTGCCGCAAGGGTTCAAACACATCGTGCAGAGGCTGGGCAAATACCACAAAACACTGAAGCCGGGCATGAACGTGGTGATCCCCTACATTGACCAGATTCCCTTCAAGGTCACTACCAAGGACATAGTGCTCGATATTCCGTCACAGGAAGTCATTACCCAGGACAACGCCACCATCATTGCCAACGCGGTTGCCTATATCAACATCATCGCGCCGGAAAAGGCGGTTTACGGTGTGGAGGACTACACCATTGCGATTCAGAATCTGGTGCAGACTGCACTGCGCTCTATTGTTGGTGAAATGTCCCTGGATGCGGCACTTTCGTCACGTGAACTGATTAAAGCGAAACTCAAGGAAGGGATTTCCGACGATATCGCCGATTGGGGCATCAACCTGAAAACCGTGGAGATCCAGGACATCAACCCCTCGCCAACCATGCAGAAAGCCATGGAGGAGCAGGCTGCGGCGGAACGCCAGCGCCGTGCGACCGTGACCCGGGCCGAGGGGGAAAAGCAGGCGGCGATTCTCGAGGCGGACGGCCGCCTGGAAGCTTCCAGACGCGATGCCGAGGCTCAGGTTGTGCTGGCTGACGCCAGCCGCGAGGCCATCGAGCGGGTGACCCAGGCCATCGGGAACCAGGAGATGCCAGTGATGTATCTTCTCGGTGAGCGCTATATCAGTGCGCTGTCCGAACTCTCCCAGTCCGACAACGCCAAGAATGTGATTTTGCCGGCAGACCTGCCGCAGGCAGTGAAGGGGCTGCTGAACCGCTAACCCGGCCAATACCAGCGCCGGGTGCTTCCCGGCGCCCTCCCAATTCGCCCACAACATTCAGTGAGTGGGGCGACCATAGTTGCCACTGAGGTCCGGCCAGCACAGGCCCTTGAAACTGCGCGGTTACAGGCGACAGAGTATTTCGAGGACGACGATCAAACAGGTCCCAGAAGACCTGTTTGATGGACAGGTTAATAGGTCAGCAAGCCTCCAGCGCGAGCCATAACGTGGAACAGGTAATTCTGCTCATTGGTTCCACTCACCAGATGCGCACCGGGGCCGCGCGCCCAGACTCCCACATCCTCCCCCGCATGGGATTCACTACCCGTGGGCACTAAGGCATCCTGGCGGTAATCCATGGCGGTGGTGTCAGTACTGGTGAGATCCTTGCGCCCCCCGTGATCATCGAAACTGTGGCCCGGGCCATTGGCATACGTCAGCGTGGTGTAGGGAAGGCCATCCGCTGCCAGGGCGTAGGCGGTTTCCGCTTCACCACTCCTGTCGTTACCCACAACTTTTCCGAGAATCGGATTGCCGCGGGTCGGGTAACCCGCAATGGTCATCACGTGACTGTGATCTGCGGTCACAATGATCAGGGTGTCCTCTGCACTGGTGTTATCCATTGCGTACTGGATCGCTTCGGCAAACGCCACCGCTTCAGTGAGGGCGGTATAGGCATTGCCGGCATGATGGCCGTGGTCAATGCGGCCGGACTCCACCATCAGAAAATAGCCATTGGTATTTTTCTGTAACAACTCCAGGCCTGTTGCTGTCATCTCGGCAAGGGAGGGTTCACCGGCAACGTCATTACCGCGATCGGCCTCATAACGCATGTGCGAAGGGTGAAACAGACCGAGCAGCTTGTCTGTGGAGGCAATATCCACGGCCTCGAAGCCCGCACTGTCTTCCACATAGATTGCATTGGTTACGCCGTCGCCATAGCGCGCCTGCCATTCCCGGATCAGGTTGCGACCGTCTGCACGACGGCCTTTTTCGCCCTCCAGATCGGTCTCTTCAGCGGGCAGAAAATTGCGGCGCCCGCCCCCCATGGCCACATCAATACCATCGCCGGCCTCCAGTGCAACAAATTGCGCTGCAATGTCGCGACAACCATCCGGAGCAAAGGCTTCCCAACCCCGCTCAGGTACCTTGGCGTAAGTGGCCGCCGGTGTGGCATGGGTAATACGCGCGGTGCTGATAATACCGGTGCTCTTATTCAGCGCCTCGGCCAGTTCGATTGCGGTGGTCAGCGGGCGGCCCAGGCTCGCGCTACAATCCCCGCGCGCCACATCCTCAGCCACACTCAACACGCCGGCCTTGGTCTTCACACCGGTAACCAGTGCCGTCATGGTGCCGGCGGAATCGGGAGTCTGCTGGTTGGTATTGTACGTTTTCACCAGGCCCGAGAAGGGCATTCTCTCGAAGCTGAGCTGGTACTCCTCGCCACTGAGGCCCCGCTGTTGCCCGGCGAGAATGCGCGCAGCGGTGACGGTGGAAATACCCATACCGTCGCCAACAAACAAAATGATATTTTTCGCAGCACCGGGGGTATTGTTGATGGCCTGTGCCCGGGCTGCTTCCACAGCCTGCCGGCCCTCCTTAAACCAGTCGCTGTCGCGCTGGACCTGTGGCAGGCCCAGTGCCGGTACCTTTGCTTCAGGCAGTGTTGCAGGGCCCTGGCTGCTGGCATCGTCATCACTGCAACCTGCGCAAAGCAGGGCTATAGAGAAAGCCAAAATGGTCTTTTTGATTACTTTCATGGTGAATTACCCCCAATCTATTCTTCTGTTACCAGCAGGGCTGTCGCGCCAACCATCAGGTGAAAAACCACACTCTGATCGAGACTTCCCTGCACCAATTCGGCACCGGCGCCGATCGCGTGCAGACTGATATCCTCACCGGCATGACTCTCCGCAGCGAGCGGTACCAGCGCCTCCTGATGGAAACCAGGCGCTTGGGTGTCCACTCCGGCAAGGTCCTTGCGCCCATTATCGGCGGCTAGATCATAGCGGTCATCTGCATCGGTGTTGTCACCCAGGTCTGCATAGCCGAGACCATTGGCATAGCTCAAGGTGGTAAAGGGCCTGCCATCTGCTGCTGTGTCCTCTTCGGGCTCCGCCGCACCGCTGCCATCATTGCCGATGCTTTTTCCAAGAATCGGGTTGCCTCTGGTGGGGTAGCCGGCGATAGTCATGACGTGGCTGTGATCCGCCGTCACCAGAATCAGGGTTTCCTCCAGATCCACTTTGTCCAGGGCCGTGGTTACCGCATCGGAAAAAGCAATCGCGTCATGCAGCGCGTTATAGGCGTTACCGGCATGGTGGGCGTGATCTATACGGCCGGATTCCACCATCAGGAAGTAGCCCTCATTATTTTTTTGCAGCAACTCAATCGCAACAGCGGTCATTTCGGCAATACCAGGCTCGTCGCTGCCCCTGGCGATACGGTCGGCATCGTACCGCATATGACTGGGGCTAAAGAGACCTAACAGCTTCTCTGTGGAAGCGGTATCCACGCCGGCCAGCGCTGCTCCGGTCTGCACATATTCGGCGCGCTGATCATCTCCATAGCGCTCCAGCCACAGACGGGTGAGGTCGCGGCCATCTTCACGCCGACCGCCAACAGCGGTGGTGGTGAAGCTGCGGCGACCGCCTCCGAGCATGACGTCTATGCCGTCTCCGTATGCCAGCTCAACCATTTGCGTGGCGATATCCACACAGTTCCCCTCAGCGCTGTACTCCCAGTTGCGCTCCGGGCTGCGCGCATAGGTGGCGGCGGGGGTCGCATGGGTAAGACGGGCAGTAGAAACGATACCGGTGGATTTTCCACGGCTCTCCATCAATTCGAGAAAGGTGTTCAACGCCCTGCCCTCGCTGCTTGGGCAATCGGCACGCAGCGCAGTGCCATCAATATTGATAACGCCGGCACGGGTTTTCACGCCGGTCATCATCGCGGTCATGGTACCAGCGGAATCGGGCGTCTGCTGGTTAGTGTTGTAGGTCTTGATCAGGGCACTGTACGGAAACTGCTCAAACGATAAATAGTTCTCTTCACCCGGCTCACCGCGCAACTGCCCCTCACGGATGCGTGCCGCAGTCAGGGTGGATATCCCCATACCATCGCCAACAAACAGGATGACATTTTTCGCTATTTTTCCCTCACGGGAGCGGCTTGCACGCGCTGCCAGACGATCGACACCATTGGTGAACCAGACACTACCTGTCTGGTAGTCCGGTAAATCCGCCGCTGAAACAGCGCAGGCGAAGAGCATAATAAGGGGAACCATACAAGATGTGCTGGGTGCGCAGGCCAGGGTCTTTGCCACGGTGGGTCTCTCCGAAGCTCGTGAATTTGGCGAGCATTAGAGACCGGAAATATGACAATAGAATTACCTGCCGGCCAATTTCTCAAGCGCCTTGCCCGTGGCGGTTGGGGTAGACAAAATAGTTACCGCCATAAGAAAAAAAGGGGTAAAAATACGCTTTGCACCCTGCCCAGGCCACAGTGGCGTTTAGCCGATAAACTTCACCACTCCTTCCTCCGGGTCGCGACGCTTGCCCTCCGCGCGCAGGCGTTTCAGATAGCGGTCCCAGTTATTGGTAAAATTTTGCGCCAATTCACGCAGGTATTCCCAGGTATAGATGCCGCTGTCATGGCCGTCATCAAACGCGATTTTCAGCGCATAGCGCCCGGCGGCCGCAATCTGCTCGATGCCTACATGGAGTTTTCCACTGACCAGCGCCGGCTCACCGGCACCGTGGCCCCGCACTTCCGCACTGGGGGAAAAGACGCGCAGGTATTCCGCCGGCAGGGTGAACTCGGCATCGCCGAATACCAGCTGCAGGCTTTTGTCGGCACGATTTAAACGGACTTTTTGCGGCTTCATTTACAGGATAAAACGCGAGAGATCCTCGTTCTGGCTGAGTTCGCCCAGGTGGCTGTCCACATAGGCGGCATCCACGGTCAGGCTCTGGCTGCCATCATCACCGGCATTGAAGGAGATCTCCTCCAGCAGGCGCTCCAGCACCGTGTGCAGGCGGCGCGCACCGATATTTTCCGTGCGCTCGTTGACCTCGTAGGCCACCTCGGCGATACGGCGGATACCATCCTCGCTAAACTGCAGCGCCAGCCCTTCGGTGGCGAGCAGGGCCCTCTGCTGCTCGGTGAGCGAGGCGGACGGCTCGGTGAGGATCCGCTCGAAATCCGCAGAGGAAAGCGAACCCAACTCAACGCGAATTGGCAGGCGTCCCTGCAACTCGGGAATCAGGTCCGAGGGTTTGGACAGATGGAAGGCACCGGAGGCGATAAACAGGATATGGTCTGTCTTGATCATGCCGTACTTGGTGTTGACGGTGCTGCCCTCAATCAGCGGTAGCAGGTCGCGCTGCACACCCTCGCGGGACACATCGGCACCACCACTCTCCTGGCGCTTGGCCACCTTGTCGATCTCGTCGATAAAGACAATCCCGTTTTGTTCCGCGGCGCGGATCGCACGGCCTTTCACATCCTCATCATTGACCAGTTTTGCGGCCTCCTCGTCGGTCAGCTGCTTGAGCGCCTGCCTGACCGGCAGCTTGCGCTTGCGTGTCTTGCCCTGGGACATATTCGAGAACATCCCCTGCAGCTGGCTGGTCATCTCCTCCATACCCGGAGGGGCCATGATCTCCACCCCTATGGGCGCTGCGGCCATATCGATCTCAACTTCCTTGTCATCCAACTCACCCTCGCGCAACTTCTTGCGAAACAGCTGGCGTGTGCTGCTGTCCTTTTCGCCGGGCTCTGTGCTGCGCGCCGGCGGCAGCAGGGCGTCGAGGATGCGCTCCTCCGCCGCATCCATCGCGCGCTGTTGGACCCCGACCATGGCCAGTTCGCGTTCCTGTTTCACCGCCATCTCCACCAGGTCGCGTACGATGGATTCCACATCGCGGCCCACATACCCCACTTCGGTGAATTTGGTTGCCTCCACCTTGATAAAGGGGGCATTGGCCAGCTTTGCCAGACGGCGGGCGATCTCAGTTTTTCCCACCCCGGTAGGGCCGATCATCAGGATATTTTTGGGAGTGATTTCGACACGCAGTTCCTCGTTCACCTGCATGCGGCGCCAGCGGTTGCGCAGCGCAATGGCGACAGCGCGCTTGGCATCCTGCTGACCGACGATATGGCGATCGAGTTCATGGACGATTTCACTGGGGGTCATCTGGGACATACGGATTCCTGCAAAACATTCGGGCGGGCCGGGCGCGGCAACAGGCGCGCGGCATTTAAAAGGTCAATTCTTCGATGGTGTGGCTCTGATTGGTGTAAACGCAGATATCACCAGCAATTTTCAGGCCCTGTTCAACGATCACACGCGCGCCCATTTCGGTATTGTCGAGCAGCGCCCGTGCAGCAGACTGGGCAAAGGGGCCACCGGAACCGATGGCGATCAGGTCGTCTTCCGGTTGAATGACATCGCCGTTGCCAGTCACAATCAGGCTGGCACTGGCATCGGCCACGGCCAGCAGGGCCTCGAGACGGCGCAGGGCGCGGTCGGTGCGCCAGTCTTTGGCCAGCTCCACGGCGGCGCGGGTCAACTGGCCACCGTGGGCCTCCAGCTTGGCCTCGAAGCGCTCAAACAAGGTGAAGGCATCTGCCGTACCGCCGGCAAAGCCGGCGATAACCTTGTCTTTGTACAGGCGGCGCACCTTGCGGGCATTGCCCTTCATGATGGTGTTTCCCAGGGATACCTGGCCGTCGCCGCCGATCACCACTTTGTTGTTGCGGCGACAGGATAAAATAGTGGTTCCGCGATACTGTTCCAATGGAGACCTCTCGGGTTACGCGTGGCCTTCAGCGGCGGGCGCTAGGTGCCACCGGTGCCGGAAATTGCCTTAAAGCTAGGTAAATGAGGACGCAACGGGTTGATTTCAACAACCACAAGTGCAATTGCGATACCGGGAGCCCGCCATCCAAAGCGGTTTCATTTGGCGGGGCGCTTCAATACCAGCGGCATCAGGCTGTGCTCTGCCAGCACCTGGCGCGCCTTGGCCATGCGCGAGCGATTGCTGAAAGGCCCGACCAGCACCCGGTGCCAGGTGCCGCGGCTGTCGCTGGCGGACTCCACCTTGACATCCAGGTTGGCCAAGGTCAGCCGCGCGCGCAGGCGCTCGGCCTCCGCCGCCTCGCGAAAGGAGGCTGCCTGCAGAATATAAACCTGTTGGGGAGACGCACCGGCCTCACGCTGTGCCGAACCTTGCTCCCCCTGGTGACGCGCGGACCTGGCCACCTTCGGCGGCGGCACCGACACCTCGTTTTCCTTTAACAGGGTGTAGAAATCAAAGCGCGGCTGGGAGGGCGCCTCCGCCGCCGGCTTGGCCATCTGTGGCTTGCCGCCGCCAACGCCTTTACCCGCCCCGGCAATACCGTATTGGAGGAGCAAAAATACCGCGAAGCCGCCCACAATATTGCCCAGGGCAAACCACCCCCAGGCGGGTTTGCCCGTGGAATGTTGACTGCGGCGGTTGGTTTTGCGACGGCTCATTGAAGGTCTCTTCCCCAGCTGGTCTGCCCGATCAGCGCATTGTACCGTCAATTCCGGCGGGAGCTCTGTACTCCGGCAACATTCAGGACAAATCCTGCGCATCCATATCCACCGCCCAGCGCAGGCGACGATTTTTGTTCCCTTCGGCCCAGGTGCTTACCCGTGCCAGGAGAGGTTGTAATTGCGCGCGCTGCTGTGCAACCACCTGTACATAAAAGCGGAAGCGCCCGGACTTGCGCTCCAGCAGAGCCGGCACCGGCCCCAGATAGAGCAGTTGCGGAGAGGGCGGCGCCAGGGATTGCATATACCGGCGCGCGCTTTGCAGAAACGCTTCTGCCCAGGCGGGTTCCTCGCACTCCGCGCGCACCAGCGCCATGGCCCTTACCGGGGGCAACTGTGCCGCGATGCGATCCTCCAGCAACTGGCGCGCAAAATCGCCATAGCCTTTATCTAGCAACCGCTGCAGCAGCGGGTGCTCGGGGTAACGGCTCTGCACCAGCACGCGCCCGTGCAGACTGCCGCGCCCAGCGCGGCCCGCCACCTGCGCCAGCAATTGCCCGGTGCGCTCCGGTGCGCGGAAATCAGCACTGAACAGGCCGCCGTCGGCATCCTGAATCACCACCAGGGTCACCCTCGGCAGATGGTGCCCCTTCGCCAGCATCTGTGTCCCCAGCAGCAGGCAGGGCTGTCCATCGCGGGCCGGCGCCAGCAGTTTGTCCAGCGCCTGTTTGCTGCCGGTGGTGTCCCGGTCGATTCGGATCACCGGGTAGCTGGCAAAGCGCTGCAGCAACAGTTCCTCGCTGCGCTCGGTGCCACCTCCGAGGGCGGCGATCGAATGGCTGTGGCACTGGGGGCAACTGTTCACCAGCGGGCGGCGATGGTCACAGTGATGACAGCGCAGCTGGCCTTGACGCCGATGCAGGGTCAGCTTGCTGGAGCAGTGCGCACAGTCGGCGATCCAGCCGCAGTCGTCACAGGTCAGTGCCGGCGCGAAGCCGCGCCGGTTGATAAACACCAGGGCCTGTTCACCCCGCGCCAGGACATCGCCGATATGGCGCAGTACCTGGGGGGAAAAGCCCGCCTCCAGAGGCTCGCGCAGAGTCGGCACCACATGGATTTGCGGTGGGTGCGCGTTGCCGGCACGCTGGTATAGATGCAGATGCCGGTAGCGGCCGGTCAGGGCATTGTGCAGGGTTTCCAGCGCGGGTGTGGCAGAGCCCAGCAATACCGGCACATTGGTATTGCGCCCCAACACCACTGCCAGATCGCGGGCCGAATAGCGCACGCCATCCTGCTGCTTAAAGGAAGCGTCGTGTTCCTCGTCGACGATCACCACCCCGAGCCTCGGCAGCGGGGTCATAATGGCTGAGCGGGTGCCGATAACGATATCCGCCTGGCCTGCGGCAGCGGCGAGCCAGGATTGGGCGCGCTCGCCCTCGGCCAGGCCGGAGTGCAGGGCGGCAATACTGTGATCGGGAAACCGGGCCGCGATACGCCTCAGGGTCTGTGGGGTGAGTCCTATTTCCGGCACCAACAGCAATGCCTGGCGCCCCGCAGCCAATACCCGCTCTATCAGGCGCAGATAAATTTCCGTCTTGCCGCTGCCGGTCACCCCCTCCAGCAAACTGGCGGAGAAACGGCTGCAATCCATCACATCCAGCACCTGCTGCTGCTCGCTGTTCAACGCCGGGGCCAAAGAGGCATCCGCCCCGGGCAATGGCGGCGGCACTGTGGGACCGGCAACCCATTCCACCAGCCCGCGCTCCTGCAACCCGCGCCCCGCTGCCATGGAATGGCCCTGTGCTTTCAAGTGCGCACGACTCAGCCTGCCATCGCGCAACAGCTTCTGCAGCAGGGCCTGCTGCTTAGGGGCCCGCGCCAGCGCCGTCTGTGGCAGGCCCTTACCCTCTGTGGTGAGTTGCAGCCATTGCTCGGCCCAATGGTGGGCGGGCTTGCCCTTGCGCAGGGCAGCGGGCATGGCGGCCGCATACACCTCTCCCACGGGTGCCTGGTAGTAATCGGCGATCCAGGCGAGGAATCTGCGGCTGTGCGCGTCAAACAATACCGTACTGTCGATCTGCTCCAGCGCGGGCTTCAGTTCCGCCAGTGGCGACTCCCCCACAATAGCCACCAGCACCGCCACCAGTTTGCGCCCGGCAAAGGGCACCCACAGGCGCTGGCCCGGGGCCAGCGCCTGTGGTGAGAGCCCCTCGGGGGGCAGATAATCGAACAGGCGCCGCAGCGGCACGGGTACCGCCAATTGTAAAATCACCCTTTGCTGAACCGCCTCTTGCACCCTGCCCCCGGTGGCTATTGCAAAAGCCCTTAGTGTACCGGCTGGTACGGTGAGGTACAGGACAGTTATTTTTACTTGCAAACTCTAATTATTAGAGTATTCTGACAAACACTCTAAATTTTAGAGTTGCTTAAAATAACCGGAGTGATCTTCATGACCGATCTGGACAATATCAGGGACAACCTGGATTACGTCAGCAGCGCCGTACGCAGCGGCACATCGCAGGACGGCATACCCGCGCTGTACTTTCTCTGGAGCCTGTTGATTTTTATCGGCTTTGCCTTACCAGACTTAGCACCGCGCTTTGCTGCAATCTACTGGCTGCCGGCCTCGATTGGAGGGGGGCTTGTCAGCTGGTGGCTAGGCGAGCGAACGGAGCGTCGTCAGGGCATTAACAACACTGCCTTCGGACGCAGATATGGCTTGCACTGGCTGGTGAGCGGCGCAGCCTTCCTGTTGGTCTTTATCTCCCTGATTAGTGGGCAGGGTGAGGCAGGGCCTGAACTGTTCCTGCTGGTTGCCGGACTGTCCTACAGCCTGGCTGGTGTGCATCTGGAACGCCCATTACTCTACAGCGGTCTTCTGATGCTGGCCTGCTACGGGGGTATGGTACTTATATCCCCCCCTTATGCCTGGACGCTGACAGGGTTGGTTGTGGGCATCTCGCTTCTGTGGGCCGGCTTCGCACAGCGCGCAAAACACAACCGCGGGGACCCACAGTGAAAGCCCTGGGGGCCTTAAACCCTGTTCTGGAGCATCGGATACGCCTCGCCATCTGCGTGCTGTTGGCCAAGTACGGAGAAATCAGCTTTTCCCGCTTTAAGCAGCAATTGGCGGTCACAGATGGCAACCTCGGCGCCCAGCTGCGGCGGCTGGAGGAACAGGGCTTTATCGATCCGCGCAAGGCCCTTATGGAACGCAAACCCGTCACCTGGTACCGCCTCACCACGGAAGGTAGACAGGCACTGGAACAACACCTGGGGGCCCTGCAACAATTGATTTCGACATTGGACTAGGCCCTGCGCCGGGAGAGGGCCCTTGGACTTGTATACCGGCGCTAATCTGGTAGTATGCGCCGACTTTTTAAACGGTCTGGAACCGCACAGGTTCCTGTTCCAACGCCGATGCCGTGCCCGGCAATGATCGGGTGGCGGTATCGAAATGAGGCAATCATGAAAGCAAATATCCACCCGAAATACACCGACATCTCTGCCACCTGCTCCTGCGGCAATGTGATCAAAACCCGCTCTACCCTGGGCAAGGACCTGCAGATCGATGTGTGTTCCCAGTGCCACCCCTTCTACACCGGCAAGCAGAAACAGGCGACCACCGGTGGCCGCGTGGACCGCTTCAAGCAGCGTTTTGGCAGCCGCATCAGCAAATAATACATACAGCGGATCAAGGCGCTCACTGACTAAATCGGCGAATGCTGTGAAAAAAAGCACCCAGGGTCCTCCCGGGTGCTTTTTTTGTGTCCGGGTGTTTTTCGTCTGTGCAACTGCACAACGGGGAAAATGATTCGGACCCCTTAAGGTTGTGGGCATTGATGATATGCCTATCCTTAAAAATGGCGTATTTGACGGCTGAGCATTCCAGCTTTGGCCGACTAGTACAGGCCAAATAGTAGGGATTAGCGGTCTAACGTGCCCCCGGCGCTTGTCGCCACAAGCGCCCCCGGTTATTCTCTGATTCCCCGCAGTAACCGGGATAACACAGCGGTGTTGCCCCGACAGTTTTCGAGAGAACAGCCCTCAAATGACGGATTCATTGCGCCAGGCAGCACTGGACTACCACGCACTGCCCAGTCCCGGCAAACTATCAGTTGAACTGACCACCGCCGCCGAAACCCAGGAAGACCTGTCTTTGGCCTACAGTCCCGGCGTGGCCGAACCGGTGCGCGAAATTGCCAAAAACCCCGAGGCAGCCTACCTCTACACCGGCAAAAGCAATCTGGTGGCTGTGATTACCAACGGCAGTGCCATTCTCGGTCTCGGCAACCTGGGGCCGCTCGCCTCCAAGCCGGTAATGGAGGGCAAATCACTGTTGTTTAAGCGCTTTGCCGGTATCAACTCGGTGGACATCGAGGTGGACGCCAACAGCCCGGAACAGTTTATTCAGACCGTTGCCGCCATTGCCAATACCTTCGGCGGTATCAACCTGGAGGATATCAAGGCTCCGGAATGCTTTCATATTGAGGAGGCGTTGATCGAACGCTGTCCGGTGCCGGTTTTCCATGATGATCAGCACGGCACTGCCATAGTGACGGTGGCGGCGATGCTCAATGCGCTGGAGATCCAGGACAAAAAAATCAATGCGGTACGCATGGTCTGCCTCGGTGCCGGCGCCGCTGCAACCGCCTGCTGCAAACTGCTGCTGGCCGCCGGAGCGCGCAAAGAGCAGATCACCATGCTCGACAGCCGCGGGGTGATCCACTCCGGGCGCACCGACATTAATGCCTATAAGGGCGAGTGGGCACGGGATACACAAATGCGCACTCTCGACGATGCCATCACCGGCGCCGACGTATTCCTCGGGGTATCCGGCTCAGACCTGCTCTCCGCCGAGCAGTTGCAGCGCATGGCGCCCAAGCCGGTGGTTTTCGCCTGCTCCAACCCGAACCCCGAAATCAAACCGGAACTGGCCCACAGTGTGCGCAGCGACCTGATCATGGCCACCGGGCGCTCCGACTACCCCAACCAGGTCAACAACGTGCTCTGCTTCCCCTTTATTTTTCGCGGGGCACTGGACGTACGCGCAGCGCGCATCAATGAACAGATGAAGCTGGCGGCGATCGAGGCCATTCGCAAAATTGCCCACCTGCCGGTACCGGACTCCGTACGCGAGGGCTTCGGCGGTGTGGAGCTTACCTTCGGCCCCGGCTATATCCTGCCCAAGCCCACAGACCCACGCCTGCTGCCGGAAGTGGCCGCCGCCGTGGCCCGCGCCGCCGTGGATAGCGGTTGCGCATGCCTGCCCTATCCGCAACACTACCCTCTGGAAACCCTCTAGCAGGCTGTTGAAAAAGGCCTTTCATGGCCTTTTTCAATCCGGGTTTGCGGCGCACAGAAATCCTCCTCTCAACCCGTTGGAACAGGCATTTGCCGCACCCGCGCCAACGGACTTCTTGAGCCACACCGCGCCCGTCGATAAACTGCCTCTCTGTCACAGCATCAAAGTTGCCCAACATAATGATTCACGTGTATGTGCTGACCAATCAGCACCAGCAGTTCCTGAGTAAAAGTGGCGAATGGCTGGACGGCCGTGAGCCAAATAAACTGTTCCGCAGTGAGCACAAGGATGTCACCATCAACCAGATGTTCGAGGCCAATACCCGTGATGTCAGCCTGCGCATTGAGTTATTGCAGTGCGACCTGAACAATAAGGGCCAGCCCCTGATTCCGACAGAGGCGCTGGCAGATGCCTCAGGCGCCGACCCCCAGGACGAGCCGGAAATTCCACCGGCGGCGCCGGAGGAAGTGCCCCCGCAGCAGAATCCGGAACTGAACCCACAACCAGCGCCCGAGGTCGCTCCGGAGCAGACACCCGAAGTCGTACCAGAGCCAACCCCGGTGGAAACGCCCGCACAACCCGACGAACATGTATCCAAGTCGGAATCGACCGCCTGAACAGCTGCGCTTTCAGCTCCGGCAAAAGCCACCCGACACAGCAAAGAAAGAGCGCGTCCCGGAAGTACCAAGGAGATTCGAGTGCCTATTCCCCACCTAGCCGCCCTGGCACAGGCCCAGCCTGTGCAACTGCTCAAGGGCATACGCCGCGGCCTGGAAAAAGAAAGCCTGCGGGTTGCCCGCGACGGTACCCTGGCACAGACACCGCACGCGCAGACACTGGGCTCGGCGCTCACCCACGAGAGCATCACCACCGATTTTTCCGAAGCACTGCTGGAGTTCATCACGCCGCCGGTAGCCACCCCGGAAGAGGCCCTGCGCATTCTTGATCGCATTCACCGATATACCTATAGTCAGATCGGCGATGAGCGTCTGTGGGTCAACAGCATGCCCTGTGCCATCGGCGCGGATAAGGATATTCCGGTGGCGCGCTACGGCGACTCTCACAGCGGCACCATGAAAACCATCTACCGCCTGGGCCTGGGGCTGCGCTATGGTCGTGCCATGCAGACCATCGCCGGCATTCACTACAATTTCTCCCTGCCCGACGGATTCTGGCTGTGGCTGCACGAGTTTGAAAACAGCAGCGAATCCCTGCGCAGCTTCAAAACCCGCCGCTACTTCGACCTGATTCGCAATTTCCGCCGCAACTACTGGCTGCTGATCTATCTGTTCGGCGCAGCTCCAGCGGTATGCTCTTCGTTTGTGGAGGGACGCCAGCACAAACTGGCGCCGTTCAACGGCGACAACCACACCCTGTATGCCCCTCACGCCACCTCGCTGCGCATGGGGGACCTGGGTTACAACAGTGATGTACAACAATCCCTGATTGTTTGCTACAACGACCTGCCAAGCTATCTATCCACCCTGTGCTCGGCCATCAGCTGCCCCTACGATCCCTACCGGGCACTGGGTATAAAGGATGCAGAAGGCCACTACCAACAGCTATCCGCCGGCATACTGCAGATCGAAAATGAATTCTACTCGCCCATCCGTCCCAAAAACCCGACCCAACGCGGCGAGACGGCGCTGTCTGCACTGAACAATCGCGGCGTCGAATATGTCGAGGTGCGCTGCCTTGACCTGAATCCCTTTGCCCCTCTCGGCATCGATGCTCAGCAAATGCGCTTTCTCGACAGTTTCCTGTTGCACTGCCTGCTGACACACAGCCCCAAAGCCAGCGATGCCGACTACCGAGCCACCCAGGAAAACCAACAGCGCATCGTCTATCGCGGCAACGAGACGCAATTGCCGTTAAACCACAATGGAAATACACGCGCCCTCGGCGATTGGGCTCTCCAACTGCTCGGGGAAATAGACACCGTTGCCGGGCTGCTCGACAGCGCCTGGGACGGCGATCAGCACCGCAGCGCCGTGGGTATACAGCGCGCCAAGGTCCATGGCGAGACGCCCACGCCGTCACAACAGATACTGGCGGAATTGGAGACGCAGCAGCTGAATTTCTTCCAGTGGGCCATGGAAAAAGCCGAACAGCACCGCCGCTATTTCCTCGACCGCCCACTCAATAGCGACGCAGTACGCGAGTTCTCCCGCTTGGCAGAGGACTCTTTGCTCAGGCAGAAGCAGGTGGAAATAGACGATAAAGGTTCTTTTGAAGACTTTCTCAGCCACTACTACGCGCAATACCTCTGTTGCCAGGACTAGTGGCGACTGGCACCGGGTGAGGCGCCAATGAGCCACTTGCGGATAGCGCCATGAACTATCTGGCACACCTGCTGCTCTCCGGACCCGAGGCGCGCTGGCGCCTTGGCGGCCTGCTGGGCGACTTTGTCAAAGGCCCGTTAAATGGCGAGCGGCCAGCAGCCATTGAAGCGGGAATACGGCTGCACCGCCGTATCGATGCCGCGACCGGAACCCACGCCGCCTATCGCGATGCGCTGAAGGTGTCGGACCCCGGGTGGCGCCGCTACGCCGGCATTGCCCTGGATATCTGGTTCGACCACCTGCTGGCACAGAACTGGCGCCAGTGGCACCCTCTTGATTTGGAGGACTTCTGCGCCGGGTGCTGGAGAGACTTTCGCAGCGACAGCCGGTATATTCCCCCCCATGCAAGGGCATTTATGGCGCGTGCGGAGCAATTTAAACTCCTGCAGAGCTACCGCGAGGAGCGGGTGATCGGCCTTACCCTGGAGCGTGTCGGGCAACGCCTGCGCCACCCGGTCGCCCTGCAGGAGATGCTGCCCGAGCTGAACGCCGGGCGGGAACAACTGGAACACAATTTCAACGCATTACTGACCGACTTGAATCTCGAAGCCGCCCGGTTTCGGCAGCACTATTCAGGACTTGATAAGCCATGATATTACCCAACCCGCGCATTACTTTTCTGCTGGTTTTCCTATTCGTTGTTTTTCTGCTCGGCTTCGCCTTTTACCTGGAATACGCGCACGGCCTGGAGCCGTGCAAGCTGTGTATCACCCAAAGGGTGATGCTGCTCGGTGTTGGGCTGGTCTCTCTGATCGCCTTTCTACACAATCCCGATACCATCGGCAGGCGCGTTTACGGGCTTTTGGTCTCCATCTGGGCGCTGGGCGGACTCTACTTCGCCGGCCGCCAGCTGTGGCTGCAGTCCCTGCCGGAAGACCAGGTGCCCGCTTGCGGTCCCGGTATCAGCTATATGCTCGAAGCCTTCCCTGTGGCCGATGTACTCGGGGCACTGCTCACCGGTGACGGTAACTGCGCCGAGGTGCTGTGGACCATGATGGGGCTGAGTATTCCAGGCTGGTCCGCCCTTGGCTTTACCGGGCTGGTCCTGTTTGGCGCCTGGCAGGCATTTCGTAAATCCTGACAACAATGGCAAGCGAGCCGTGCCAGGGAGATGGCTCCACTCGCTCCGTGCAACAAAACCCAAGGCTGGGCAGCGCCGTCATCCTGTTTGGATGTGAGCGCCCCGACTGCCTCCTCAGCGACACGTCTTCCCTGCCCTTACCCGGCGCAGTCGCGGGGTTGCTGCGCCTGCTGTTTGGTTTAATGCTCTATGACCGGGTCCCGCGCGGACTGGCCGGGGTCAACACACCGCTACCCTACCTGTTACCCCTGTTATTTTTGCCTGCCGCAGTGGGCGTTTTTCTCTGCATAACCTGACGATCTCGGACAGGTTCACCCTGACCCTGGGGGCCCTGTTGCTGCAAAAATGTATTGTGGAAATCTGCCGGCGGGGCGGACAGGCGTGGCTGAGCTGTTACACGGCCCCCTATTTGCCCTGAGCCTGGGGCATTTTTACTCGGAGTGGCCCTGTACCGGCATATTACTACGGTACTTTTGCACCCTATTGTTACCGCCAGCCTGGCCGTGGTGGCGGTGCTGGATATTCTGGACATCAACGCTCACGCTGTCGACACTGCGCGCGCTGGAGATCAGTGCGCGGTGCGGTGGCTTTGCCGCCCTCGCCACGGGACTCTGCGGCGCGCAATCACTGCCATAATACTGCCACTGATTATCGGTTTTAATTAGCCCAGTGCTGCGCGCAGACAATGACCTGCCTGCGTGTCCGTGTTCTGGCGTGGTTTGTGCTCTTCGCCTTGCTGCCGGCGGAGGAATCCCTTATCTTGGCGGGGCCTTCGGAACCGGCAATAAAGCTGGTTACAGCGGCAAGAGTGACAAAAGGATATCCTGGAAATGCTGGAAAATTGTAAATCGGCGCGCGAACGCTGGGGCGGTGTCAGCGAAATTATCGACCGATGGCTTCAATCGCGGCAAACTCTGCTGGTGAGCTTTTACCACCTTTTGGAAAAAAAGGAATTCAGTGAGCGTGACCTGGACACCGAAGGCAAGGTGCGCCAGCTGTGCCAACTGTTGGTGGATTACGTTTCAGCCGGTCACTTTGAAGTCTACGAACAATTGATGCGCGAAGGGCAGGCGTTTGACGACAAGCAGGGACTGCAGAAAGCGCATGAACTCTACCGGGATATTGATGCCACAACGGATATCGCTGTCGACTTCAATGACAAGTATCTGGAGACCGACGACCTGTCCAGCCTGGACCCGGATCTGTCTCAACTGGGCGAGGCCCTGGAAACCCGCTTCAGTTCAGAAGACCGGATGATCGCCCTGCTGCACACCGCACACAAAAACTAGCCTGTCCCAGACCGGAGCACCGTGATCGCACGGTGTTTGCCCTTTTCTCGCATTTACCCCACTCCCAGGCAGCCACAAATAGCCGTGGCTGTCATCCAGGCCATATCGATTAATCCACCGCCAGCGAAAAGGGGCGCCCTATGGACGCCCCTGTTAAGTAAAGTCCCGATAGTCAGATCACTCAGACTGCGGTTCACTTTTTTTGTTTTCTTCGCTTTTCTCGGACGCCTCATCACCTGCAACATTGGCTTTGTGGAGCTCCACCTCAAAAATCAAAGTCGCATTGGGGCCAATCTTGCCACCGGCACCGCCCGGGCCATAGGCGAGTTCAGAGGGAATATAAAGCTCCCACTTAGAACCCTCTTTCATCAGCTGCAGGGCTTCGGTCCACCCTTTGATCACACCGTTGACCGGGAACTGAACCGGCTCACCGCGGGCATAAGAGCTGTCGAATTCCTCACCATTGAGCAGGGTGCCCTTGTAGTCCACCTCAACCGTACTGTCGGCGCTGGGGGTATTGCCAGAGCCTTCGGTAATCACTTTGTACTGAAGGCCGGAATCGGTGGTGGTAACACCGTCCTTCTTGGCGTTCTCAGCAAGGAAAACCTCGCCTTCTTTCAGGTTTTTCTCTGCAGTTTCTTTAAATTCTTTCTCTTGTTGAGCCAGCATTTCCTGCTGCTTCTTTTGCATTTTTTCCTGGAAGGCGGCGATGGTCTGCTGCTTCTCTTCATCGGATAGGCGCGGTTCGCGGTCACTGGCGGCATCCTCGAGCGCCATCAACACCACCTGCGGGTCCAGCTTTACATCCTGGGACTGAAGGCGCTTGGCCATATCCTCGGCAATGATATAGCTGACCTTCTTCTCCTGGGTGTCCAGGGCAACTTCTTTTTCTTGCTTGGCCCCCTGCTTGTCACAGCCGGTCAGCACCAGGCCAAGGGCAATTGCTGCAGCCAAAGGGTAATTATTCATGGGTGTTGTCTCTTTGTCCGTATTGCGTTTATGGATTCGCGCTTGACCTTGGCCCAACGCCATCGGCGGTTTCCCAAGCGTCCCTGTATCGGCCCGAAGCCGCTAGGCGCACCTTTTCCACCGGTGCGCACAAGTCTAACCCAAGGCGACTCCCGGTGCATACCGCAGACGCGCACACTGTGCTGGACACCACACCCCCCCGAGGGTTCCGGTTGCGCCCGCCCATCGGGTTATGCTTGCCAAAATGAAAGGCCTGCGCTTTTTTCACTGCGTTCGGCATACATTTTTTTTATAAACAGCGCTATTATCAGTCACTCACCGGTAGTTGTTCCGGACTGTTAGAGATTCTTTCCGGTTTCGGAGCGATGCACAGTGCGCACGCCGCTACTTGAGCGACGTCGTTCGTGTTTAGGCAAGGCAAGTGCACTGCCCGGATGTGCCAATCGATAATAAACGTCAGGACATTTACTCATGGCTGCCAAACGAAAAGCTGTCAATCCGGTCGCAGAACTGGAAGCTCAAATTTCCAAACTCACTGTAAAGCTGGATAAAGCCCGCAACAAAAAGGTTACCGATGCCGAAAAAGCGGTTTTAAAGGCCGGAAAGGCTTTGACCACGGCAAAAGACAAACTGGCCGGGGCCAAGGCCAAACTCACCGGCGCCCGCACCGCGGCCAGGGCTACCAAGACCGCCGCTACGCAAAAGCGGCTCGATAGCGCCAAAGCCAATGTCGAGAAGTTCAGCGAAGCGCTGCGACTCGCCAGGGCCTCTATGGCGGAAGCAAAAGCGTTGCAAACCCGGGCGAAAGCTGAGCGCAAGGCAGCCGAGACCGTGCGCAAAGCCGCAGCCACAGCGGAGAAACAGCTTGGCAAGGCCCGGCCTAAGGGCAAGGCCAAGCAATCCACGCCGGTGAAGAAAGCCACGGCAAAAACCACCGTCAAAGCCGCTAAAACCACTGGCGCAAAGCCCGCCAAAAAAGCCGTCGCCAAAAAACCCGTTGAGAAAAACACCGGAGCGCGCAAGGCTGTGGCAAAGAGTGCGGCGCCCAAAGCGAAAAAGCCGGTAACCAAGACCGAAAAGTCAGCACCACCGGTGAAAAAAGTTACCAAACCCACCGCCAGCAAAGCGGCTGCCCCCAAACCCAAAGCACCGGCAAAGCCCGCGAAAGTAGAAAAATCGCCGAGTGAAAAGCCCAAGCCGACCGAACCCGGTCAAGCGTCGGTACTGCAAAAGGCCAAGCCCGATGTGGAAGCTATCGCTACCCCCAAGCAGGAAATGCCGTTGGAATCCACTCCCCCGACGCCAGGCATTACGCCAGCTACTCCTGCCAACAGCCTGTTTTCCGCTGAAGAGCGCAGCAGTGAGTAATTTATCCGCATAGGTCAACCCGGCCCTGTTGGTCAATTGAACGCCACCTCAGAGAGGACGCAAACGCCAAACAACTGTTGCGCTTGTGCGCCTCCCCGGGGTGCTGGCCGGCGGCGGACTATCCCGACGCTTTGTAATATTCCGGCAATCCTTTTATTCAACCGCTCTGATTGCCCAAGGCACATCCCACACACTGCTTTGGCAGCCAGGGAGAAGAGGGCTCACCCAGCATCCAGGTCTTCCGAGCTTGCCAGATAGCTTTCTATCAGGCTCGCCCAGCGGGCCTGTTCTTTTTCTAGCAGACCGTATTGATGAGCGGCCAACTCCAGAGCCGGGCAATCACCAGGCCAATCCCCGACGCAGTTTGTCCACAGCATTGCCAGTTGCAAGCGCTCCAGTTTGAGTTCGTAGCGCTTGCACATCCCATAGAGCCCCAGAGTATAGGGGCGCAGATGGCCCAGCAGACGGCGCAAATGACGCAGGCTGCGAATCATTGATCGCCTCGGTGCCAAACTGCGATCGACCACACACCAGCGCTCATCACTCAACTGGTGCCCACAGACAGCGGCATAGCTCGCCCATAACATCATACATATGTCAGCACCCCGCCTGTCCTGACAATCGAGCAGGAAGCTTTCCACATCATTGTGGCGATAAAATACCAGGCTGAACTGCCATAGGGGATTTTTCTGCAGGGGAGATGGAGGTGCGGTTTGTGTCACGTTAAAATCCCCACTTCTTTTCGACTGGCGCCTTCTTAAGAGGGCAGCGGTTATGCCCGATTCCGCCGAATAGGCTAGCATCCATCGGCCTGTTTCCATGAGGTTTTTCAGTGATCAATTTGCAAGGTGTCTCCCTACAGCGAGGTGCACGAGAACTGTTGCACAGCGCGGATTGTCGCATTTTCCCCGGCCACAAGGTGGGGATTATCGGCGCGAATGGCTGTGGTAAGTCCACCCTGTTCAAGCTATTGCTCGGCCAGTTGGAAAGTGATGCCGGCCAGGTGGATTTGCCGAGCACCTGGCGTATCGCCCATATGGCCCAGGAGGTCGAGGCCAGTGACCAGCCCGCCCTCGATTATGTCCTCGATGGCGACAGAGCACTGCGCCAGTTACAAAATCAGCTGGCGGCAGCGGAGAGCTGCAGTGATACCAGTGGTCACAAGTTGGCAGAACTGCACGAGCGTATGGCGGGTATTGATGGCTACAGCGGCCCGGCGCGGGCAGCGCAATTGCTCAGCGGTCTGGGTTTCTCCCACAGCGAGCAACAACGGCCAGTACACAGTTTTTCCGGTGGCTGGCGCATACGACTCAACCTCGGGCGCGCCCTGATGTGCCCGGCTGATCTGATGCTGCTGGACGAGCCCACCAACCACCTGGACCTCGATGCCACCCTGTGGCTGGAGCAGTGGCTGCAGCGCTTCCCCGGTACACTGTTGATTATTTCCCACGACCGGGATTTCCTCGATGCGGTGGTCGACGGCATTGTCAGTTTCGAGCAACAAAAACTGGTGTTCTACAGCGGCAACTACAGCGCTTTTGAGCGCGCTCGCGCCGAGCGTCTGGCCCAGCAGCAACTACAGTACGAAAAGCAGCAGGCCGAGCGTGTGCATATGGAGGATTTCGTGCGGCGCTTTCGCGCCAAGGCCAGCAAAGCCAAACAGGCCCAGAGCCGTTTAAAGGCGCTGGAGCGCATGGCCCGGATCGCTCCCGCGCATGTGGACTCCCCCTTCCACTTCACCCTGCCGTCGGCGGAGAAAACCTCCAATCCCCTGATCGATCTGCGTGAAACAGACATCGGCTACACCGGTAAGGTAGTGATCAATAAAGTGCAGCTGGGTATCCAGCCGGGCCGTCGTATTGGCCTGCTCGGCCCCAACGGCGCAGGCAAATCCTCGCTGATCAAGACCCTTGCCGGACAACTTTCCCCCCTGAGTGGCGAGCGCCAGTGCGGGGAGCATCTGGCGATTGGCTATTTTGCCCAACACCAACTGGAAGCCCTCGACACTGCCGCCTCCCCGCTACTACACCTGCAGAGGCTCAGTGCCGATGCCAGCGAACAGTCCCTGCGCGATTTTCTCGGAGGCTATGGTTTTATTGGCGATCGGGTGTTTGAGACCGTGGCCGGTTTTTCTGGTGGAGAAAAGGCACGACTGGCCCTGGCGATCCTGGCCTGGCAAAAACCCAATCTTCTGCTGCTCGATGAGCCCACCAACCACCTGGACCTGGAAATGCGCCACGCCCTGACCCTGGCGCTGACGGAGTTTCCCGGCGCTGTGGTGCTGGTTTCCCATGATCGCCATCTGCTCGCCAACACCGCCGATGAATTTATTCTGGTGGCAGATGGGCGCGCCGAACTCTATAGCGGTAACCTGGAAGATTATAAGCAGTGGTTATTGGGCTATAATCGCGAGAAAAAACGCCGCGGGGAAAAAACACCGGACACTGCCGGGGACAACACCGTCCCGGTCGGGGACAAAAAAACCCAGCGGCGCACCGCCGCTGCACTGCGCGAGCAATTGAAACCCCTGGCAAAAAAACTGAAAACCCTCGAACGCCAACTGTCTTCGGCAGAGAGGCAACTCTCTCTAACCCGGGAAAAACTTGCCGACGAAAGCCTCTATAACGGCGGGCAGCATGAAGAAATCGCCCGACTCAATAAGGTGCAAGCCGAACAAAGTGAGAAGCTCGCTGCACTTGAACTGGAATGGCTGGAAATTTCCGAGCAATTGGACGAATTACGCGGTGAATAACTTTCGCCAGAAAAGGGTGTCCATACGCACTAAAATAAGAGCAGACCGGTACAGACCACATCCTGCCAGCCAACTTCGTGAAAGTTATTCACTGGCCCAGCGCGCCGATTTGCTCCTCTATGGAAACTCAGGCTATCGGATACATCCATACTCATCCACGGCGATACCAATCGGGGTATTCGGACATTGATCCAGATAGGTGGGCACCCCATCAAAATCTGAATCCAAAGGGCATCCATCGAGGTGCACATCGATTCCAACAGGCGTTTGCGGACACTGATCGGTTGCATCGATAACGCCATCGGCATCCTCGTCATACCAGAAGTCCGGATATTCAACCCATTGGTAGCCTATCGCAATACTGGCAAATCCATCCACTCCACCCTCTTCTATGCCTTGAAAAAGACGCACGTCCGCACGCGCCTGCCAGCGCGGCCCCAAGCTGTATTTAATGCCGAGACCGAGATTAAACATCGTCTGGCGATCATGCCAATTGCAATCGTCTCCCGGATATTCAAGTTCGTAGCGGCAAACATCCGGATATTCATCCTCCCTGTCCCCGTAGTAGCGATCCGGTGCATCATCGAACTCTATACGGATCTCACCGATACCAAAGGCAACATAGGGTTGCCAGCAAAAGTTACCGCAGAACTGTCCGGCGAACTGGTAGAGCAAATCCAGGTGATAATTGTATACTTCCACCTTCTCGGGAATTTCCTTAATATTTACCGTAAAGTAGTCAACGACGCCCTCCATAGCCCAGTAATTAGTCATATTGAACCCAAGGCCAACTCCAACGCCGGTGGAATCGCGCAGTGTCAAATCCCGAGTGGTATCGCCCAGGGTTAAATCCTGAAATGGTGTACCGTCGAGACGATCCTCGTTGAACCAGTATTTACCGCCTTTCGCATAGAGATTTAGTGTTCCCACAAAGTCAGCATAAACTTCCACACTCAATACAGTAAAAAAAAATACAACATAGCGGAGCTTTGCAGCTACCATTTGATCATTTTCCATCCGTGGCACCAAATTCTATTTTAAATCAGCATCTGCCAAAATAACTCGACAATTTATTGATGCAAATGACAGCAAATTGCACTCACTCCATCAAACGTGAGTTTCACTCCCTGCCCAGCTCGAACCTCTATTGATCAAACTGAGTAATAAACTGCCAAGTTTGTAATGTATCAAGTAATTTTCCGCCATCGACTGTAGATCGATACAGATCAAAAAATAAATTTTGGTGACACATCACACCTGGATTGCTCAGGAGTAAATTAACGAACCGGAAATCTCTGTCTCATTATCAGCTTGATAGAACTGTGATCAGTATTAGCACCATAGACTGGAAAAAGCGAATAACAGTTGCAAACAGGGCCAGCGCAAACAATCCCGGCGCCAGGCATAGGTACCCGGCCAGGGACACTTCAATTGATCCCATATGACAGATAATAGATACGACGCATACACTGGAAACATCTCTTTGCGCTGGAAGAAAATAGAAAGAGGACTACCAAACTATGGCAATATTATTTTACGATGCAAAAAAAATGATAAAATAATTATTGAAGCGACAAAGTTCTATCACACATCTTACTGAGGCAAAGAAAAGCTGCAATAAGTGTGATCGTCAGATACGCACTAAAAACTTCTCTTCTGAAAATCCAGATAAATACAAAAGGGTATAGTGATCTCATCACGGTGCAAGTTGGCTCCTATGCATTCCCGCCCCTAGTCACTCAGCTCCTAAGAAAGTCTAAATAATAGACTATCCGGATTTCCATTTTTGAATGGCATAGTATCCCGTTTTCCTGGCACCGGAAAAATAGATAAGCCTTTATCGAATGAGGTGTGAAATATCTCTTCTCGCAGTAGCGATGCCAACACCCCAAAAAGATGACAAGCTCTGGGCTGTTGGTTTATTTTCCTTTTTTACCTCAGCATAAACCCACATCTGCTGAGTGAGCACTTCTCATATCCTGACAAAATGAAACCCACTGGCCAAGGAATATCTTACAAAACTGCTCGATAACGCTCAGATAGTCAACTATCTGGCACATCGGCAAACGGATATTTTTAATCAGCTCCAACGCATATCAGAGATCAATTTTCTGGATGAATCTCTCTTGGGAAACCGGCAGTGATATGTAATTAACCAATTTCAGTATTATTTATGGAAAATAAGCCCTGTGAGCGGCATTTACCAATAAGGCAGGAGGGAAGAATACCCCTCTGCCAGAATCGCATAAGGCGTGGATGCCGATTATGAGCCTACAGGGATGGGTTCATAGCGCGTCCTGGGAGAGGGGTATTCCCCCCTTCTGATTTGGCAGTAGATTTGTGCGCGACCCTCCTGTTATATCAGCGCTCTACTTTTACAGTGCCGATACCGACGTGAAACTTAAGGGGGTTGGGCTTGAGGCCACTGGCGAGGCTCCGGGAAAAGGCTGCCTCGCCGCAATAAATCCCAGTATTGCGGGTTTAGTCAAATGAAAGAAAGCTGGCCCGCTCGGAGGGATTCGAACCCCCGACTTCCACCTCCGGAGGGTGGCGCTCTATCCAGCTGAGCTACGAGCGGGTAGTGTGGGGCCTGGACCATCAACCCCTCTGGCCTTAATGGTAAGGCCAATACCCCGTAATCCGCCTCCCGCCTTCAGAAAAACATACTGTCCACGGCTGGGGTAGGAAGTGACTGCCAATACAGGGTGGGCGGAGTATACAGAAGCGCTGCGGGGTGTGGAAGGCATTGTGTCGGGTCAACCGGCCTTTGGCAAGGACTGGTGGTGTGCTTATAATGCGCGGCGTGGAATTATGCCGCGGTATGGGCTCAATTCAATTCAGTCCTTTGAGGGGGTAGTATGAAGAGTATTTTGGGTATCGTGGCGGCACTGACCGTCAGTGCGGCTGCGGCAGTAGCCCAGTCTGTTGATCAGGAGATTGCCGAGCGTATTGCTCCGGCAGGCAAAACCTGTATGAAGGGGGAGGAATGTGCAGCAGCGGTAGCGGCGGCACCGGAGAGCGCCAGTACCGCTGGGCGCAGTGGCGAGGAGATCTACAACGCGAGCTGCTTCACCTGCCACGCCGCAGGCGTAGCGGGCGCACCCAAGCTTGGCGATGTGGCCGCTTGGGCTCCGCGTATCGCCAAGGGTATGGATACGCTCTACACCAACGCCATCAACGGTATCAATGCCATGCCGCCTAAAGGTCTGTGTATGGATTGTAGCGACGACGAAATCAAAGCCACCGTCGACTATATGGTGGAAAAAAGCAAGTAACCGTACGCGCTGCCTGGAGGCCGCCCCTTAAGCGGCCTTTTTTCACCGGTATCGGCCAGATAGGCACTGTCTATTGGCATGGGGCCCTTTCCCTGTGAGGATACCAAGTGCTGGTGGCGGAACATGGATAAAGGTATCGCGTTGCCCGCACTTCAATCAAACATACGCAACAGCGACCCCAGGGTCTCCTCTCCCTTTGTCTGGTTCTGTTGCGGCGTGGTTTTACTGAACCCTTCCCGTATCACATCCTCCTCGGGCAGTTCATCCAAAAAACGGCTGGGCGTTGTGTCCTGGGTTTCACCAAACTGCTTGCGCTTGCCCGCCAGGGTCATGGTGAGGGTGCGCTGAGCGCGGGTGATACCGACGTAGGTGAGACGGCGCTCCTCTTCAATATTGTCGTCCTCGATACTGTTGCGATGCGGCAGCAGGTTTTCCTCCATGCCGATCATAAACACATGGGGGAATTCCAGGCCCTTGGCGGCGTGCAGCGTCATCAGGCTGACCTTATCGGTGGCTTCCTCTTCCTCCTGACGCTCCAGCATATCCCGCAGGATCAGCTTGGAGATAGCTTGTTCCAGGCGGATATCCTGCTCCAGTTCATCATCGGTGCCCTCCATGATCTTATTGAGGGATTCCAGCAGCCAGTACACATTCTCCATACGCTTCTCGGCCACTTTCTCGCTGCTTGCGTTTTGCGCCAGCCAGCCGGCGTAGTCGATATCCTCAAGCATCTCGCGCAGGGCATCGCTGACCGAGCGTTCATGGCAGTTGCGCTGCACACCTTCGAGCCATAGCGCGAAGCGGTTGAGGCGTTCGTAGCCCTGTCCACTGATATGTTCCTTGAAGCCCAGCTCGGAACAGGCTTTGAACATAGAGACCTCGCGATCCCTGGCATAATGGCCCAGGGTTTCCAGGCTGCTGGTGCCTATCTGGCGGCGCGGGGTATTGATAATGCGCAGGAAAGCGTTATCGTCATCGGGATTCACCAGTAACCTGAGGTAGGCCATCACGTCTTTGATCTCGGCGCGGGCGAAAAACGACGTGCCCCCGGACATCTGGTAAGGGATTTGGTGTTCCTGGAGCTTCAGCTCCACAAGGCGCGCCTGGTGGTTGCCACGATAGAGTACGGCGAAGTCCATAAATTTGCAGCCGCGACGGCTTTTTTGCAGATAAATCTCGTTGGCGATGCGCTCGGCCTCGTCATTTTCGTTGATCAACTTGATCACGCGGATCTCTTCCCCCAGGCCGCGGTCGGACCACAGCGCCTTGTCAAACTCATGGGGATTATGGGCGATCAGCTGGTTGGCCACTTTGAGTATACGACTGGTGGAGCGGTAGTTTTGCTCCAGCTTGATCAGGCGCAGACCGGGAAAGTCAGTCTTGAGGGCCGTCATATTCTCCGGGCGCGCGCCGCGCCAGGCGTAGATGGACTGGTCGTCGTCCCCCACCACCGTGAGGCTGCTGCGCCCCCCCAGCAGCAGTTTCACCAGCAGGTACTGAGCATTGTTGGTGTCCTGGTATTCGTCCACCAGCAGGTAGCGGATCTTCCTGCGCCAGCGCTGGAGCAGCTCCGGGTCCCTGTCGAACAGCTGCACCGGCAGCAGGATCAGGTCGTCGAAGTCCACTGCGTTGTAGGCCTTGAGGGCTTCGCAGTAGCGATCATAGGCGATGGCAATGGCCTGCTCGCCGGGGCTCTGCGCCTGCTCCAGGGCGCGGCGCGGTGTACGCATATCGTTCTTCCAGTTGGAGATCTGGTTCTGCACCCGCTCAAGCAGATCTGTATCCAGGTCGCCATCGCGCAGCATCAGCTCCTTGATCAGCGCGCGGGCGTCTTCGGCGTCGAAGATGGAGAAGCCCGGCTTAAAGCCAGCGGCGCGGTACTCCTTGCGCAGGATATTCAGGCCCAGGTTGTGGAAGGTGGATACGACGAGACCATGACTCGCCTTGGAGCGCTTGCCATTCGGCCCCGCCAGCAGCTTACCCACCCGCTCTTTCATCTCCCGGGCGGCCTTGTTGGTAAAGGTGAGGGCGGCGATATTGCGCGCGGCGTAGCCACACTGCTCGATCAGGTAGACGATCTTGCGGGTGATGACGCTGGTCTTGCCAGAGCCGGCACCGGCCAGTACCAGACAGGGGCCGTCGACATATTTCACCGCTTCAGACTGGCGGGGATTAAGTTGGGTCATATAGGGAGCTACATCATTATTGCACGACGGAAAAGCAGGGGATTCTATCAGCCTTGGCTCGAATCCTCCCATCGCCAGTAAGAACGTTCGCCTCGGCGTGTACTTTGACAGTGGGATTAGCTATAACTGCGCCCTATTCTCTGCTTGTGTAATCCCATGCAACAACCCATTGCCGGTTATCACCTGGATGAAGAAGATCACTGGGTGGCCGAGCTTGCCTGTGGCCACTGCCAGCATGTGCGCCACAACCCGCCCTGGACCAACCGGCCCTGGGTGATCACTGAGGCGGGGCGCGCGTCCAGGTTGGGCATTCAACTCAATTGCAGGAAATGCGATGCGGGTCTGCCGCCCGATACGCTCAAAAAGGCGATACAACCATGACAAGAATCTGGGTCGATGCCGATGCCTGCCCGGTGGTCATCAAGGAAATTCTGTTCCGCGCTGCAGAGCGCACTGCAACAGAAATGACCCTGGTAGCAAACCAGGCAGTCAGAGTGCCGCCGTCCCGTTATATCCGCTCTCTACAGGTGACTGCGGGCTTTGATGTGGCCGATAACGAAATTGTGCAGCGCTGTGGAGCGGGGGACCTGGTGATTACCAGCGATATCCCCCTGGCAGCAGAGGTGATCGATAAAGGCGCCGAGGCCCTGAACCCCCGCGGGGAACGCTACACCAAGGCCAATATCCGCGCGCGCCTGAATATGCGCGATTTTATGGATACCTTGCGCTCCAGCGGTGTGCATACCGGTGGCCCACCGGCGCTCAATCAGGCGGATCGCAAAGCCTTTGCGGACCAATTGGACCGGTGGCTGGCGAAAAGTCGCAATTAGGCTGGGGTGTCGACATTGAAAAGTATCAGGCTGGAGCCATTGCCGACAGCACAATTCTCAACACTGATGCCCTGGCTGCCGGATCGGCAGCAGTGCCAGCAGTGGGGTGGCCCGCATTTCCGCTTTCCTTTCAATAGGGCATCTTTTCTTGAGGATTGCCACTGGCCGGAGTTGCCGAGTTACGTCTTTCAGGATAGCGGGGGCGAACTGCTCGCCTTTGGCCAGTTTTACCAACACTTGGGTCGTTGCCATTTGGCGCGCTTAATTGTCTCTCCGAATCATCGCGGGGCCGGGCTGGGGAGCGCTCTGGTTACCCAGCTCGCACAAATTGGCATCAGGGCCTTACAGGTAACTGAGTGCTCCCTGTTTGTGCTGCGCACTAATTTAACGGCACGCAGATTGTATGAAAAGTTGGGCTTTGTGGAGACGGCCTATCCAGAGCAGTGCGAGTGGCTCAGGCTTTGTGATTTTATGGTCGCCCCGGCTGAAGGTTTCAGCGAGAACAAATAATAGAATAGTTATTCTCCAATGGCTGAACTAATACAACCAAACACCGAGCGCCTGCAATTACGTCAGTGGCGAGAGGCAGACAAACCCCCTCTCGCCATAATGAATACCGACCCCAGGGTAATGGAGTTTTTTCCTGCACTACTCACACGGGAAGAAAGTGATGCGGGTGTCGATCGTAACAGTACATATATAGAAGAGTATGGCTGGGGCTTCTGGGCGCTGGAACTTAAAGAAAGCGGTGAATTTCTCGGCTTTGTCGGCATCAAACCAATCACCGATGACCTGCCGTTTGCCCCTGCGGTAGAAATTGGCTGGCGCTTGGCCCATCCACACTGGGGCAAAGGCTATGCCAGTGAAGCCGCGCGCGCATCCCTGGAAGTGGCCTTTGAGATTTTACAACTTGCTGAAGTGGTCTCCTTTACCGCCCTGCCAAATATTCGCTCCCAACGAGTGATGGAACGTCTCGGCATGCAGCGGGATTCTCTGGTGTTTGAACATCCCCAGGTTCCCACTGAAAGCCCCCTGTTGCGTCACTGCCTGTTTCGGTTGGCAGCAAAAGACTGGTGCAAAGCGGTCGCTGCGAAATAATTACACAGCTACAAAGCACTTTTATTTACCTGGAGAACCTTTTTTATGAGGCCGGAGATGAGTGCGTTAATTTATTGAGGATTTTTTCAAGAGACAAACCGAATTCTTTCCTGCTATGGCATATTGGGAAGGGGCAAGGCTGGTAATCACCCCGAAAACCCACCGGAACCAAAAGTAGAATTTTCCCGTAAAATACGCGCAGGAGATTCTGCATGAAAAAATCGAAGTACAGCGACAGCCAGATTCTGGCGATACTCAAGCAGGCCGAAAACGGCGTGCCAGTGCCTGAACTATGCCGAGAACACGGTATGAGCTCAGCGAGCTTCTATAAGTGGCGATCGAAGTACGGCGGCATGGATGCCTCAATGATGGCCCGCCTGAAGGAACTGGAGGATGAAAATCGGCGCCTCAAGAAGATGTATGCCGAAGAGCGGTTGAAGGCTGAAATCGTTCAGGAAGCTCTGCAAAAAAAGTGGTAAAGCCATCTCGGCGAAAGGAGATGGCGCGGCAAGCCGTAGCCACACGGCACATCAGTATTCGAATTGCCTGTGCCGCTTTCGGTGTCAGTGAAAGTTGCTATCGTTGTGGTAGAACAGCCTATTACTGAGACGCCCCCACGCAGATCCGGAAGTGCGGAACTACCGTACCCAGCTCCTCAGCTATATTAAAGTTGACTTTTTCATTTTCAATAAAACGATAGATTCCAAATATTTCTGTCCAAGTCCTGTTTGCACAGGGAATGCTATTCTTTGGGTCGGAACTTAAATTGCTGAGAATATTGGACAAACGCTTATTCAATCGAGCATCACCCATAACTAGATATTGCACTTCATCCGTGACCCAGTTCTGCGTAATAATTCAGTCAACCATGTGGTTCTTATTAAGTGGAAACTGTAACTTATTGATTAAGAAAATAAAACTGAAAAACTTGTGTATAAAACTTAGCGCCTTACTTACTGGAAAACGAAAGCAGAGCAACGCTGTGCTTTTCGTTTTCCGGTGTAGTTACTTGTTACCATTTTCCTTTAGCTTAGAAAGCACTTTGCTATAAGCTTCTGTGTAACCTAAATCCTTATTGCCAAGACATCGGTCAGTGTAATATAAACCACTGGGCTCCATATTCAGAAATAGCAAATAGCTACCGCCAATCTCAAAATTTTGACTGCAATTTGTAAGTGAGTTAACCACTATTTTTTTTGGCGATGAAGATTTCCACCAATGGTTAATAGCTAAGATTGCAGTTCCGCCTTCACCTGAAGGTGCAGCTATAAAATCCTGCACATTAGCATACACAACCATAGATGAGCGTTCATAGTTAATTTGAATGCTTTGTTCTTGGCATCGACACGCAAATGCAGATATCGGGTACATAAAAACAATAAATAACAAAATGCTAAAAATTCTCATAGCTTTACCCTTATACTAACGCAACATTTTTAAGCTTGCTGTTTCGAATTTGACCAATTATATTAGGGTTGTGATGCTGTTTTAGCATGCATTTCAATAGCATGTCTTCTGCCTGAGTATTATTGCCGGGTGCGCCATTAACATGAGCAAGCTCATGAATAATTGTTGCTGCGGTCATCCACTGTCCCATAGCCAATGCGTAAGCGGTAATTGAAATATGTTGTTTATTTAACGCTACACCGTATTTGTTGCCAGACCTATCAGGATCATAACTGATCCAAACATTTTTTAAGTTCCATATATCTGTAAAAGATTTGCCGTCAGGTAATGTCTTAAATGCCGCCTCACATGGTTTACTCCCCTTGATCCGCTTATCAATTATAGTAATAGCGCGCTTAACTACATCAAGCATTATTTTGTCAATATAAGGCAACCACTGCCAACCTTGTAGCTTTGAAGGTGCCATATATTTTGATGAGCTTATGTGAATATTAGGCATTTCTAATTAACCCTTTGACTATTGTTAACATTTATATACTGATCACCATGACCAGTATTTATGGACTTTTTTCACGCCAAACTATTAAATAATTACTGTGAATCAATCAGATACGATAATTTAGCACTATCGAACCACCTGAAATAATGATCACTACGACCAGTATCCCAAAAATCAACAATAAATGTAACCCATTGGATTTATTCACTTTTTAGGAGCAGCTACGCGCTTCTCAATAATAGCGGTCACAGTGATCGAAATGCCGACTCGTATCTGATCCTATTACCTGTAAAACTGCACCACTATCCAGATAGGCGTATCGCCAGGATCTTTTCCCTCTCGCCCGTTGACACACCTTTCCGGTACAGCCACGACAGTGCCGGCGATCGCGCCTTGCGCACCTATAGTAGTACCAGAGCGGAGCGGAAGCTCACAGGCTTGCGCTTACCTCCCCGCAGTGACAGCACAGGAAGGCAAGCGTTTGCGGTGCTGCTCGGGGTTGCACAGACTTTCGATCCACCCGCTCTGCCTTTCAGCGCTACGTCTTTTTCTTGGGGCGGTGTTTGAATGGCCTGAGGATGGCTGGGGGCTGATCGGTTGAGTCCTCCTCCAGCGCCCAGGCCTCTTCCAACAGTTGCAGTAAACGCACGGCCCGCATCACGCGGTTACCCTTGCCGGGGGCAATATGCAGATCCACAGCGTTCTCTCTGATAGCGACCAGCGTGATAATAAAATACCCACCCAGGTTCAGCGGCTGAAACAATCGACAGGGTAATATAGGCATCTTTCATAAGCTCCTTGAGTCACCTGTGGCGGAAAGGTGCAGAAAAAGCGCATCGCTTTGCGTGTTTTTTCCGTCGCAGGCGCGGTCCTTGTGGGGAAAATAGAGGGAAGTTTAGAGTAGGGGTACATAGCCAGGCAGGCGGTGCGCGACTGAAGTAAAGCACCACACCAATCCTCGCGCAACGCCACAGCACACTCCGTCGCCGGGGGCAGAAGTGACTCGAAAAGCCCGCCTTCAGGGAGACGTTTATTGAAGACGAACGAGTGTATGGCGTATCATTCAAGACAGCCTCGCTAGATAGGTTATGTATCTATTGGGGTTAGCCATCTCTCGGTGTTATCAGCACCGGGGGGTGGCGTTTTTCTCTCATTTACGCGGTCATGATGCGGTCCTTGTTTGTATGATTATTTTACGTTTGGGTTTCCCGCGAGTGCTCCCGTTACAGGGCGCCTCGTGAGCGGAATACTGGTCGTTGCGCTGTTTTTTATCTGTTTTTTCTTTGCTTACGCCGGTTAAACGGCTGGGCACTATGGCAGCAGACCTACCCTAATCGCTTTCTGCAAGGAATACAATCAAGGTGAAGTTTTAGGCGACACCAAGTTTAGTTCCCCGAGCAGAATACGATTGACCAAAATCCCACGCTGTTTTTGTGTGCAGCGCATGGCCATAGCATAATACCTGTTGTGCCAATGGATGCCGATTCCGAGCGTACAAGGATGTATTCACAGCGTGTCCTGGGAGAGGGATATTCTTTCCTTCCGGCCCAGTAGTATACGTATTCCTGTGCCACAGATATGCAAATGTTTTGGAGAAAACGCCTTGAATTCACCCTTCAATGCTGATTCAGGAATACATGGAGGGGTATACCCTTTTCGGGCACATATACTGTTATGAATTTTTGTGGTCCTGGCGATAGTCATTGAGAACGTCGAAGAAACCGTGATTGGCTGATGTGACTGGAATATTTGTAATTACGATTAGCCCATTGCTTTTTACAGTCTCAACCCAAATCCATGCGATCACCCCTGCAAGAATCGCCCCCCTAAGAAAAACGTATTATTAATGGCAGTCTTCATATTGGCCTTAAACACCACTAGAACCGGTGAGACGCAGGTAATTTTATTTTGTGCTAATTACTACCGGGTCGGAAGCAAAAAATACCCTCCTCTCAGGACACGCTGTAAATACCTCCCTGTACGCTCGTAATCGGCGTCCATGCCTCATACGGTCCCGAGATAAGAGTATTCTTCCCTTCCGCCTTGTTAGTAAGTACAAAATAAAAACAATGGAAAGGGTCTCCACGTTGATAGATTTGTTAGAGTTGTTTTCTGTAGATGGTGACAACCTCTCCACCATAGGCCACCACCTCCTTCTTGATCCAACCAGCACGAAGCAACAAATTGTGTGCTTTGCTTGTGCCTGAATAAATTTTGGATACCCCGATATTTGCAGCCGTATTCTCAATACTTGCCAATAACTGTGCACCAAGTCCACGGCCACGCATATTAGGAACAACATAGCCTGCTGCCGCCCAGGGGCCTAATTCTGGCCGAATTTCTATCGATTCATACTTCAAGGCCATAAACCCACTCAGCACACCGTTAACATAGGCCACCAGGCCAATCGGCAATGCCTTCTTTCCAGCGTAGCTTTGTACATCAGCTAACGCATCGCCTGGGCCAGATACTCCATAGTACGCAGGCCATTCACTTTCAAAGAGTGCCCCTAACTGAGGTATGTCTCCCTTTCTCTCATAAAGCGGCCTGATTGTAGTTCCATAGATCATCGGTAGAGAATTCCCATACCTTTATTACCGGCCGCGTTGTTGCGTAGCAACGTTTTTAACAGTCCAGCCAGCTTGCTGGCAATGGTTGGGTAGTTTTACGGTGATAGCGATAAATAACATAGACTGCACTTAAAAATACCAATGCTTGAATTAATAGAAATCAAATTGCATGCGGGATGCCGATTACTATGGCCAACACGCAGGCCAGAGATGCTAAAAGTATAACTGCCACCTGAATCTTATAGATCAAGCCAGTTCGACCTGCTACAGACATTTCTCATCCCAGAATGAACAATTGAGCAAATAAAAACATTAAAACGCCACCAGTCATGCTTTGACATCTAACATTGCTATACTGATCACCCTGACCGATGTCACCTTAATTAGTATCTCAGAATTAATAACGCGTCAAGGGGATCGAAATAACTGCGCGGGTGAAAATCACTTTTCGCGAATTGCAGATCTATTAGTTGAGATGGGGCAGAAGAGAAGCAGGGCATATTAACGAGGCTCTCTTCTCTGGCAAATAGAGAAAATCTTCCTTGCCGCAGCACTTATTGAGGAAGAGCAAGGTGCAAATCATCAGGCTGAAGCCTTTTTACGCAATTCGATAGAAATAGCGCCTACCGTGTGCCCGGGGCAGCGTGTTGTGGGCAGTGAAAATTCAGTCGATAATTACTTCATTTTAAGCACCTGGTAAAAGATAAAACGAGTCAATTCGATGCATTTCAGCACAATCACTGCCGCAGCTCTGCCAGTATTACTTGCCGGGATAACCTCGGCAACAGAGCTGGACCCACTGCCACAATTGGAAGCCTACAAGGTGCCAAAGTCCTGGCGACAGCCGGTGACACCCCTGCGGATTGCCGCAAATACCTGGCAAATCGGTACAGAGGGTATTACCGCTCTGCTACTCACAGGCCGTGAAGGGGCGATTTTGATCGATGGGGGTATGGCGCAAACAGCGGATCACCTGCTCGCAAACCTGGGGGTACTCGGGCTACAGCCCGCCGACCTGAAACTGATACTGCACAGCCACGCCCATGCCGATCACGTCGGCTCCCTGGCGGCTGTGCAACGTGCAACAGGTGCCCGAATCGCTACCAATGCAGAATCCGCACTCCTGATGGCCCGCGGTGGCGCTAATGATATCCACTTCGGAGATGGGATATTGTATTCGCCCATCCAAGCCGATCGCATACTGCATCATGGCGAGGAAGTCGCTTTGGGCAATCTGCATCTGCGCGTACACTTTATTCCGGGCCATACCCCGGGCAGCATGGCCTGGACCTGGCAGGATATTGTCGATGGTAATAAAACACAACTCGCCTATGTGGACAGCCTGAGTGCGCCGGGTTATCAATTGATTAACAATAGCCGCTATCCCGATATTGTGCAGGACTACCAAACCAGTTTCGAGCGCGTGCGCAACCTGCCCTGCGAACTGCTGATCACGCCCCACCCAGCAGCCAGTGGCTGGTTATTTGAGAACACCGCTACACAGAAAACGCCGCTTAGCTGCAAGCACTATGCAGATAAGGCAGAGAGGAAACTTCAAGCCCAGTTAGAGGCAGAACGTAAGGGTTCGGAGGGCTGATCCCAGGCTTGGCGAATGCAGCCATCAAACTGCGGTTTCGTGGCCTGTGTATTCGCCACCCCTTGAAGCCAAAGCAACTGCACGCAGTTACTTATTGCAGGGTCTGGCACCCGCTGACTGCCAGCAGTGATACGACCCTGCCCTGGCGGGTCAGCCCTGAGGTGTCTGGATCAGAATATAGTAGAAGAGCCCCAGTCATTGCTTTCAGGAGTGCTTTTCGGTTTGAGGGCACATTTCTGAAGCAGTCTGGGTTTCAAGGTGTAGTTCCTGCAAAATCCTGGCCGTCGGGTCCACCTGGTTCATGGTATAAAAGTGCAACCCGGGGGCGCCCCCCGCCAACAGGGTCTCACATAAATCCGTCACCACCTCGAGCCCCAGTTTGCGGATATCCTCCCGATTGCGATAGCTCTCCATACGCTTTTTCAGCCACCTTGGAATTTCCGCACCACAGTTGCGCGAAAAACGCATCAGGTTATCGAAATTGACAATGGGCATAATGCCGGGATAAATCGGTGCATCTATGCCGGCCTTTTCACACTGATCGATAAAGTAAAAATAGGAGTCTGGATTGTAGAAATATTGGGTAAGCGCACTGTTGGCGCCCGCTTCAAACTTGGCTTTCAAAAAGCGGATATCGTCACCATAGCTAGTGGATTCCGGATGTATTTCCGGATAGGCGGCAACTTCCAGATGGTAGTGATCTCCGCTGTGGCGGCGGATAAAAGCCACCAGCTCATTGGCATACACCAACTGCGCAACGGCACCCATACCGGAGGGCATATCGCCACGCAGGGCCACTATCCGGGTGACTCCGGCTTCCCGGTATAAATTCAACAACCCGAGAATGGTTTCCTCATTATCTCCACCAAAGGACAAGTGCGGTGCGATGGAGATCCCGTCGCGGCACAGATCCGTGACAATACTGGCGGTGGTCTCGCGCGTGGTGCCACCGGCACCGTAGGTCACAGAAAAGAACTCGGGATTAAATGCCTGCAGTATTTCACGGGTTCGGTACAGTTTGGCACGGCCATCAGCCGTTTTTGGGGGGAAAAATTCGAAACTGATCCGAATGGGGTCTTTCATACTCTGTTCCATTCCCTGCGAAATCCAGGTGCCGGCACAGCCGGCACCTTTTATGAGGGTATCAGTATTTATAACTTTCGGGCTTATAGGGGCCGTCCACAGAGACACCGATATAGTTGGCCTGCTGTTCGGTCATGCGGGTAATGACACCATCAAAACCCTCCACCATGTAGCGCGCCACCTCTTCATCAAGACGCTTTGGTAGCACTTTGACAGACAGGGCCGACACTTTCTGGTCTGCGGGCAGGTCGGCAAATTTCTCTTGGAACAGATGAATCTGCGCGAGAACCTGGTTGGCAAATGAACCATCCATGATGCGACTGGGGTGGCCGGTGGCATTGCCGAGATTGACCAGACGGCCTTCGGAAAGCAGCAGCAGGTGATCATTGTTTTCCCTGTTGCGCACCACTTTGTGTACCTGCGGCTTCACTTCCTGCCACTGCCAGTGCTCGCGCATAAACGCGGTATCAATTTCGTTGTCGAAGTGGCCGATGTTCGACACCACAGCGCCACTCTTCAGGGCCGCCAGCATGTGCGCATCACAGACATTGGCATTACCGGTGGTGGTAACAATCAGGTCCGTATTGGCAAGCAGCTGTGTATTGATGCCCTCAGCCGTACCGGTATTGATACCGTCGATGTAGGGGGAAACCAGTTCGAAGCCGTCCATACAGGCCTGCATGGCGCAGATAGGGTCCACTTCGGAAACCTTGACAATCATGCCCTCCTGGCGCAGGGAGGCAGCGGAGCCTTTGCCCACGTCTCCATAGCCAATCACCAGCGCCTTTTTCCCAGCCAGCAAGTGGTCGGTAGCGCGCTTGATGGCATCGTTCAGGCTGTGGCGACATCCATACTTATTGTCGTTTTTGCTCTTGGTGACGGAATCATTGACATTGATTGCGGGCACTTTCAGTGTGCCCTCGCGCAACATATCCTGCAGGCGGTGCACGCCGGTGGTGGTCTCTTCACTGACCCCATGGCACTGATCGAGAATATGCGAATAGTTGCGATGCAGCAGATCCGTGAGGTCACCGCCATCATCGAGAATCATGTTCGGCTGCCAGCCGGCAACCTCCGCACCCACGGTGCGCTCCAGGCACCATGCGTACTCATCCTCGGTCTCGCCTTTCCAGGCAAATACCGGTATACCGCGCGCGGCAATTGCGGCTGCGGCGTGGTCCTGGGTGGAAAAAATATTACAGGACGACCAGCGCACCTCAGCACCCAGCGCGACAAGGGTCTCGATCAGCACAGCGGTCTGGATGGTCATATGGATACAACCCATGATGCGCGCTCCGACCAGCGGCTGCTCTGCGTGATATTTTTCCCGCAGGGTCATCAGGGCCGGCATTTCACCCTCGGCGATCTCGATTTCGCGGCGGCCCCATTCGGCCAGGGAGATATCCGCAATCTTAAAATCCTTAAATTCAGTACTCATCTGATTCATTCTTTTCAGGTCCAGTAAAATTGTTTTTTCACACGGGCGCTGACCGCCCGGATTTCAGAAGCTCTTCCTACAGAGCCATAGATTAGTCGACGCGCATTAAAGCCCGGCCTGGGCACGCAGGGCGTCTACCTTGTCCGTTTTCTCCCACGGGAAGGCGGTAAAGGTTTCACTGTGCTGCTGTCCATTGCCGTCCACCCAGTTGTAGGTATGGGTACCGGGGTCGCGACCGAAATGGCCGTATGCCGCCGTCAACTGATACATGGGGTGTAACAGATCGAGGGATCTGGATATGGCGAAAGGGCGCAGGTCGAAATTCTCGCGTACCAGTTCCACCAGCTTGTCCTCCGGGACCATGCCAGTGCCGAAAGTATTGATAGCAACGGAGGTGGGCTCAGCGACACCGATGGCGTAGGACACCTGGATTTCACAGCATTTGGCCAGTCCCGCCGCGACAATATTCTTGGCTACATAGCGACCCGCATAAGCGGCGGAGCGGTCCACCTTGGATGGGTCCTTGCCGGAGAAGGCACCGCCACCGTGGCGGGCCGAACCACCATAGGTATCCACGATAATCTTGCGCCCGGTGAGACCACAGTCTCCCATTGGGCCACCGATCACAAAATTGCCTGTGGGGTTAATATGGTACTTGGTGCCGGCGTGCAGCCACTCAAGGGGCAGGGTGTGATGCACAATCAGCTCCATGACCGCTTCGCGCAAATCCGTCTGGCTCACATCCGGGTTGTGCTGGGTGGAGAGCACGACCGCATCAATGGCACAGGGGCGGCCCTGTTCGTTATAGCGGAAAGTCAACTGGCTCTTGGCATCCGGGCGCAACCACGGCAGCAGTCCGGATTTGCGCACTTCTGCCTGACGCTCCACTAAGCGGTGCGAATAGTAAATCGGTGCCGGCATAAAAGTGGGGGTCTCATTGGTGGCGTAGCCAAACATCAGACCCTGATCACCCGCACCCTGATCTTCGGGCTTGGCGCGATCGACACCTTGAGCGATATCCACAGACTGCTTGCCAATCACATTGATCACGCCACAGGTTTCACCGTCATAACCCACATCGGAGGAGGTATAACCAATATCGGTGATCACCTTGCGCACCAGCTCTTCCAGATCGACCCAGGCAGAGGTGGAGATCTCCCCGGCAATCACTGCAATACCCGTTTTTACCAGGGTTTCACAGGCCACACGGGCCTGTTTGTCACGGGCCAGCAGAGCATCCAGTACCGCATCGGAAATCTGGTCGGCAATTTTATCCGGGTGTCCCTCGGAAACGGATTCCGAAGTAAACAGTGTGTATTCACTCATGTGAGAGTCTCCATTGATTCCATTGCGGGCGGTTGTATAAATTCTGCTTCTGCCAACGCCTGGTTAATACCTTCAGGGCTTTATAAATTCACGTATCTGGATCTGAAAACCATTGCGCAGGGCACTGTAGACACTGCGCCCGTCCTTCAGATCGGCGCTCTGCGCCCAGTCACTCAGCTGTTCCGGTGCAAATCCCAGCCACAGATCCCCACAGGCCTCTCTGGCCCAGTCCTGCGCGTGTTCCTGCAACTCGGCCACCAGCAGACGCCCTCCGCTTTTCAGGGCGCTGTGCAGGTCGTAAAAAATCCGGGCGGGGTCCGGTGTGTGATGCAGCACCATATTCACCACGATGGTGTCGGCACTGTCCGGGCGCGCTGCGGCTGCACGGGTGTCGCTGCAGACAAACTCAATATTGTTCAGGCCATGCCCACCGGCAAAGATCCGGGCGCGCGCCAGCATGGCAGACGACAGATCCAGCGCTGTCACCGTGTCAAAGCGCTGCGACAGCTCTTGCAAAAATTCCCCCTCTCCGGGGCCCACTTCTATCGCGTGGGCCCCGGGGCACAGCAGCTGGGCAACCTGCGGACCGTATACCCCGTAGCCGGCGATCAGTTCCTGCTGCTCGCGGAAACGGTTGCCGTAGTCGGCAAAGAAGCGTCGCGAGGCCTCGGCCCGCTCCTCGGAAATACGTGCTACCGACTGAGCCCGCCCGGTGGACAGGGGCAGTTGATCCAGATCGGTAAACAGCTGCACAAGCAGCGCAGAACTGCCGGTGCGCCGGTAAAAGAGGTTGTTGCCCTCGCGGCGCTTACTGACCAGGCCAGCCTGGGCGAGCACCTTCAGGTGATGGCTCAAGGCCGGTTGGCGCAGATCAAAGATACGGCACAACTCCAGCACACTGTAGGAATCCCGGCTGAGCAGGCGCAATATCTCGAGCCGCAGAGGGTCACCGGCCGCTTTCAGGGTCGCCGCCAAGCGGGGCATTTCCGTGCCGGGGCCGGGTTCCGAGGGGGAATGGGATTCAGGCATGGGGACGAGTCTAGCAAGCGTGCGCAGCTATATCAAAATTTTTTGATATAGGTTGATAAAAGTATTTTGATGCAGATGATTTAAGGTTGCTCAGATTACCGTTTGAATCGCTGTTGCTGCACTATTATTGGCAAATTCTGCGCCAAGGCTTTGCGCGGAGCGGACCTTTACGGGAGAATACGCCCCCGTTTTAGTGACCCCACGGAAATCTGCCCGCAGAGCAGCGCCGCGGCCCCTCCCAGAACCAGAGAGCCCTTTTTATGTCTTCTATCCCCTCTCGCACAAGCAAGGCCAATGCTATCCGGGCCCTGTCCATGGATGCAGTCCAGAAAGCCAATAGCGGTCACCCCGGTGCACCTATGGGTATGGCAGATATCGCCGAAGTGCTCTGGAATGACTACCTGAAACACAACCCGGCCAATCCCGATTGGGCTGACCGCGACCGCTTTGTACTGTCCAACGGTCACGGCTCCATGCTGTTGTATTCCTTGTTGCACCTGTCCGGTTACGATCTGCCACTTGAAGAGCTGAAGAATTTCCGCCAGTTGCACGCCAAGACCCCAGGGCATCCGGAACACGGTTATGCCCCCGGAATTGAAACCACCACCGGCCCACTTGGCCAGGGCATTACCAATGCGGTCGGCATGGCGCTGGCAGAGAAAGTGCTGGCGGCCCAGTTTAACCGTCCCGGCTACGAATTGATTGACCACCGCACCTATGCATTTATTGGGGACGGCTGCCTGATGGAAGGGATCTCCCATGAGGCCTGTTCTCTCGCCGGCACCCTGGGCCTGGGCAAGCTGATCGTCTTTTACGACGATAACGGCATCTCCATTGACGGTGAAGTCGAGGGCTGGTTTACCGACGACACACCCAAACGCTTCGAATCCTACGGCTGGCATGTGATCCCCAATGTCGACGGGCACGATGCCGCAGCCATCAAGGCCGCGATCGAAGAGGCGCGCACCCATGCCGACAAGCCTTCCATAATTTGTTGCAAAACCGTCATAGGCTTCGGCTCCCCCAATAAGCAGGGCCGCGAAGAGTGCCACGGTGCACCACTGGGCGATGATGAGATTGCGCTGGTGCGCGAAACCCTGGGTTGGCCCCACGCCCCCTTCCATATCCCCGAAGAGATCTACGCAGGCTGGGATGCCAGGGCTAAAGGAGAAGCGCAGGAAGACGAATGGAAAGACATCCTCGCCGACTACCGCGAGACCTTTCCAGAGCTGGCCGCCGAGTTTGAACGCCGCATGGGCGGTGAACTGCCGACAGACTTTCACGTTAAAGCCGATCAATACATCAAACAATGCCAGGAGCAGGGTCAGAAAATCGCCTCACGCAAAGCGAGCCAGAACACCCTCAACGCCTACGGCCCGCTGTTGCCAGAATTACTCGGCGGCTCCGCGGATCTGGCCGGTTCCAATCTCACCCTCTGGTCCGGCTCCAAGGCGGTCAGTGCAGGGGATGCCTCCGGCAACTACGTGTACTATGGCGTGCGCGAGTTTGGGATGAGTGCCATGATGAACGGCATTGCCCTGCACGGTGGTTTTGTACCCTACGGTGCCACCTTCCTGATGTTTATGGAGTACGCACGCAATGCGGTGCGCATGGCCGCATTGATGAAGCAGCGCGTGATCTTCGTCTACACCCATGATTCCATCGGCCTCGGCGAGGACGGCCCCACCCACCAGCCGGTAGAACAACTGAGTGCACTGCGCTCTACGCCCAACCTGCACACCTGGCGCCCCTGCGACGCCACCGAATCCGCTGTGAGCTGGAAAATGGCCATTGCGCGTAAAAAGGGCCCCAGCACCCTGGTATTCAGCCGTCAGGGCCTGGCGCCGCAAAGCCGCAATGCCGCGCAACTGACACAGATAGAAAAAGGCGGCTATGTCTTATCCGATTGCAAAGGCACCCCGGAAGCGATCATTATCGCCACCGGCTCCGAAGTGGATCTGGCCATGGCAGCACAAGAGAAACTGGCAGGTAAAATGGTTCGCGTAGTTTCCATGCCCTGTGCCGAGGTCTTTATGGAACAGGACGAATCCTACCGCGAATCCGTACTACCCTCTGCGGTACGCGCACGAGTGGCAGTGGAGGCAAGCCACAAAGACTACTGGTACAAGTTCGTCGGCTTCGATGGCGCTATCATCGGCATGCGTACTTTTGGTGAGTCCGCCCCCGGCGCCGAGCTGATGCATTATTTCGGATTCACTGTGGATAACGTTGTGGAAACCGTGGAAAAACTGCTGTAGCCAACTCGGCTATTGGCGCTGTTACCCGATACCGGCCCGGATGGCAAACCCGTTGCCACGCCAGCCGGCAACGGTTGTCCCAGCGCCCTCTGTAACCTCAATTCGGCAACACTGCTATGACGATTCGACTCGCTATCAATGGCTATGGCCGTATCGGCCGCTCCGTACTACGCGCCCTCTACGAATCCGGTGCCCGCGATACCTTGCAGATTGTCGCCATCAATGAGCTTGCCGACTGCGCCACTATCGGCCACCTGACCAAATACGACTCAGTACACGGGCGCTTCATCGGCGAAGTGTGCGCGGAAAATGATACGCTGGTGGTCAATGGAGATCGTATCGCTGTCACGCACTGCGAACGACTAGAAGAGCTGGAGTGGCACAAAAACAATGTGGATATTGTACTGGAGTGCACCGGCAGCTTTAAGGAGCGCAAGCACGCTGAGCTACACCTGGCTGCCGGTGCCAAGCGGGTTTTATTTTCCCAACCCGCCAGCCGCGATGTGGATGCCACCATTGTCTATGGCGTCAATGACCAGATCCTCAGCGGTAAAGAAAGGATTATTTCTGCTGCCTCCTGTACCACCAACTGCAGTGTGCCCGTTATTGCTGCCTTGGATACAGCATTCTGTATCGAGGCCGGAGTAATTACGACCATCCACTCAGCCATGAACGATCAACCGGTAAATGATGCCTACCACCATACCGACCTGAGAAAAACCCGCTCCGCCGTTTCATCAATTATTCCCGTTGATACCGCACTGGCCCGCGGCATCGAACGCATTCTCCCCCATTTGGCCGGGAAATTCGAAGCCCAGGCCATGCGTGTGCCCACCGTTAATGTTTCCGCCATTGATCTGTCTGTGCAATTGCAAAAAACCACCAGTCAACGTGAAGTGAATGCCCTACTCAAATCGGCAGCTGCAAAAGGCTTCAAAGGCGTACTGGGTTTTACCGAGGAGCCGCTAGCTTCCTGTGATTTTAATCATGACCCGCGCTCGGGCATTATCGATGCCAGCCAGACACGGGTAGCAGGAGGTAAGCTGGTGAAGATTTTAATCTGGTTTGATAATGAATGGGGCTTTGCAAATCGCATGCTGGATGTGGCCAGGCAGATCATTTGAACTGCTTACTACCGGGCTGAAAGGAAAGGATACCCTCGCCGCTGTGACGAAGTTATAAGATGTACTAAACTGCCTATACACTGTAATGGCCACTCTTCATTGGTTACAAAACGGTTAATGTATTAGTCACAGCTCCTGAAATACATCCTATACCTGTATTGTGTGAGGAAAACGATGCTGATTCCCCGCCAACCAGTTCCCAGGCTGGCATTGGAAACCCTATCTTCAGGCACCTTCGATCTATCCCGGGATAATCCCGAATTCGCAACGCTGGTTGTCTTTTATCGTGGTCTGCATTGTCCTATCTGCGCAACTTACCTAAAAGAACTCGGGGGTGTGTCTGCCGAGTTCTTAGAAAGCGGCGTCAAGACCATTGCAATTTCATCCGACAATGAAAGTTGCGCCAGGAAGATGGCGGATAAGGTTGGCTATCCAGAACTACGTGTTGGTTACGACTTACCATTGTCAGTGGCAAAGGAATGGGGGCTTTACCTTTCATCGGGCCGCGGCACGACCTCTATCGGTATTGAGGAGCCGGCGCTCTTCTCTGAACCAGGGGTTTTTTTGGTTCGAAAGGATTGCACGCTCTATTTTGCCATCGTTCAAACCATGCCGTTCGTGCGTCCACATTTTAAGGAAATGCTCGGTGCACTCAAATTTGTTCAAGAGAACAATTACCCAGCGCGGGGCGAGTACACCGGGCCGGTCTGACTCCAGCAGGTTGGCGGTGCCAGATGCATTTGATCTCTGTCTGGATCCGCGAGGGTAAAACACTGGCGCAGAACTCCAAATACGATCTATTTCGACGTCCTCCATTCTGCTCAAACTAGGATTCAAGTCTGTGATAGAGCTCCCAGGCACTCCTTTCAACCCACTTTTCTACTATTTTTCCTTCTCTGACTACTGAAATAGTAATTCCTGAAAGGTCTACTGGCCGAAGGTTTTTATCCGTATTCATAAAGCCCTTATTTTGACCGGTAATTTGCCAGCGACTGACAACCTTTGCTTCACTGGAAAAGATGTCGTGAACAATAAATCTGAGTTCACCTATCTTAGACTGAAAATTAGCCACCCATTTAGAAAATGCATCAATACCAAGAACATCTTTTCCTGCAGAATGAATGATAAAATTCGGGGCTATAAAATTTGGAATTTTAGTCAGCAGTTGCCTGTCCCAAACCTGCATCCAAAAATCATATACAAATTTTTCTTCTTCTGTTTTCATAGCAAATAAACTCCCTCAGATTGAAAGATTCATTGCAATTTTGTCACACAACGAATAATCCTAACTTCCACCCTATATAGTTCTCCAGCCGGTAAATCCCTGTGCTACTGACTTAACTGTTTATCTACTATACCGACGCCACAACTCAATAATAGCTGCTTTTCAGAAGCAGGCTGCGCCTTGTTGGTTTGGCTCATTTTGCTTCAAACAGTTAACCACATCGACAAGCTCCCTGGCGGTTTTGCCACCTATCTTTTCGAGCCCAAAATCAGATTCAGTGCCATACCACTCCAAGGAGCGATTGAATTTGATGAGGTCGCCCTCTTGCAGCCCGGCCTTAACCTGATCCAAATTGGTCAGGCCGTCTTCAGGATCGTATTGAAGGGTGGCACCTTGCTCCGGAAGGGTATTTTCATAGGCCTTGTATGGGGGTCGCTCCTCAAGGCTACAGGCGAATAGTACAAAAACAATCAAAACCGAGAGGGTATATTTTTTCATATCGCCCTCACGCTACCGGCCAGAACCAAACCGTGGCTTTTTCGTAGTGGCGGCCGTTGCGGATACTGAATTCAAACCAGGTTGTGAATTTGGTTAATCTGCGCCCGTTCCAGAGATCAATATGGTCGCCCCGATTACCGGGGCCATAATAGTCTTTGAAGAAGACGATTCCTTTCTTTCCGTTGATCTTCACAAACCCTTTTGAGGCTTCAAAACCCAAACTTTGCCTGAAAGGAGAGAAAGGGCCCTTTAGCCAATTGGCTAACTCCTCTGCGCGGAGGATATGGCCAGGCTTATGCCCATACCAACAACGGGCGCCTTTAAAGGTATCAAGTTTCACTCCGGATTTTTGCAGGGAAACTCCCATTCGGATTGCGCATTGATTAGTATATGTCCTTTTCCCATCCACGGTGCATGGCGCGTCATCCGAGAATATCGATGCGCTAATGGTAGGATGATTGCTCCATAGTTTGTCAAACATCACAAGTTCTTCCCTGAGACTTGAAAAGACTGAATCTTAAACCATCAATGGCCTGTCAAACAGAGAGGCACTTGTCATTGACGCAGCGTTCGTTGAACACAAAGCTGATCTACTTTTCGAATTAATTCAAACAACCCGGAATGCGAGTGTTTTTTTAAACAAATAGAGTTCCTGGCCACTCAAAAAAGTGTGAACAATAGCCATCCGTTCCCATAGTACCGGAATTTACACTCACCAAATGCCAAACCGTTCTTATTCAGTGTGGGTAAAGCAACACATTGAAAACCTCGGATTGCCAGAACTCGTTCACAACCTGGTACGGCATTACCTAATTGCGAATGTCAACAACAATAACAGTAGCGAGTTGAATCCGGGATTGGTTATACTTTACGCCATATACGTTTATCTAATAATCAATATGATAAAGTTACTCTCCCTCGTGACCCTATGTGTATTGATATCTTCCTGCTCATCGGGTGTTGCCTTTTTTTTAGAAAAGTCCGAGAGCTTTCCCTACGAACAAATAATCACAGATGAACAAATTGAGGACTTGGGTTTTAACAAAAACCAATTCTGCTCCAATTCTGAGGGGGGCTGCATCAGTTATTTCTTTGCACCGCCCATCACATCAAAAAAGCTTGGATATTCTATCGAAGTGGATTCGGGTAACCGCACTAGCCAGGTTGAGCTTGCTGTGCAAAGAGGCGCTCTGGCGAATACTTACTCCGGAACAATTGTTCTTTTGCACGGCTTTAGGGTCTCCAAGGAGTTCATGATCAATTCTGCGCTCTACTTTCGCTTCCTGGGGTATGAGGTAGTTGTCCCGGATCTTTTGGGACACGGAGAGTCAGGCGGCGCTAAAAAATACGGCGTGGGAGATAGCGCTGTTGTCAGCAATCTTATCGACGACCTGATCAGCAAGCAGACCATCAGCGGGGAGAAACTCTATCTTTTGGGTAGCTCCATGGGCGCATTAACAGCCGCACGGGTGTCCTCTAACCGCGAGGACATCAGGGGACTTATTTTACAGGCACCGATGCCACAGTTTGACACAGCCGTTTATAACTATTCCAGAGCAAACCATCGCTTAGTTGGCAATCTTATTTCCGAAGAGCAAATTCGCAAGGGTGCTTTATTAGCACTAGAAAACGCTAATATTCAACTCGAAGACACTCGAATAGAACCGCTCCTCGTAGCCTCCGACACACCTGTTCTGCTGTTTTCCTCACCTGCCGATCTGGTATCGCCATACGACAACTTCAAAGCATTAAACGATCATACGATCAAAGTGATTGCGCTTGCAGATCGCAATCACGCCAGTATGGCAGTGATCGGACAAACCGAGCACCAAATTCTGCAACGTTGGCTAGTGCCTTGAGACATTAGCGTTTGGCAGAATGGTAACTTCAGGCCATAAAGTGAAGCCCCGGGTTATGGGTCTCATCCGCTATCTTATATCACTCAAGATTATTCTCATTTCCAAGTAGACTGCCAAAGGCTGTTGGCAATACATGACATCTCGGGAAAAGGCTATCTGGCCAAATAGAAGAACTGACAATTACCAGGCTCAATTGAGTAACAATCAGATAGCGCATTTTACCGGATAGTCTATCGGCAGGGCGGATTGTTCCGAATTTGAATGCAATCCAATTGCAGCGATGCTTAAAGACCCAGCTGGGACCAGATTTCATCCACTTTTTTGACGACCCCTGTATCCCGCTCAATAGGATTGCCCCACTCCCTGTCAGTCTCGCCGGGCCATTTGTTGGTCGCATCCAATCCCATTTTTGAGCCGAGCCCCGATACCGGTGAGGCAAAATCCAGATAGTCAATCGGTGTATTCTCTATCATCACCGTATCCCGTACCGGATCCATACGCGTGGTGATGGCCCAGATCACCTCTTTCCAATCCCGCGCATTCACATCGTCATCGGTAACAACCACCATCTTGGTGTACATAAACTGGCGCAGGAAGGACCAGATCCCCATCATCACCCGCTTGGGATGCCCGATATACTGCTTTTTTATGCTTACCACTGCCAAACGGTAGGAGCAGCCTTCCGGCGGCAAATAGAAATCGACGATTTCAGGAAACTGCTTTTGCAATATTGGCACAAATACCTCATTCAGCGCTTCTCCCAGAATTGCCGGCTCATCCGGTGGGCGCCCAGTGTATGTACTGTGATAAATGGGGTTCTTGCGGTGGGTGATTTTTTCCACAGTAAATACCGGGAAGCGGTCCACTTCGTTGTAGTAACCTGTGTGGTCCCCGTAGGGGCCTTCATCGGCGGTATCCCCGGGGTAGAGAAAGCCTTCCAGGACATACTCGGCACTGGCCGGCACCTGCAAATCGCTTGACAGGGCATTTGTCACTTCGGTTTTATCCCCGCGCAGCAGGCCCGCGAACGCGTACTCGGACAGAGAATCCGGAACTGGAGTAACAGCGCCAAGAATGGTGGCGGGATCTGCACCGAGGGCCACAGCCACGGGATAGGGCTCAGCGGGGTGCTTTTTACACCAGTCGCGGTAATCCAGGGCACCGCCTCGGTGGCTGAGCCAACGCATAATCAAGCGGTTTTTACCAATCAGCTGCATACGGTAAATGCCGAGATTCTGGCGTTTCTTTTCCGGCCCACGGGTAATGACCAGTGGCCAGGTCACCAGGGGCGCCACATCCCCGGGCCAGCAGGTTTGGATCGGCAACTTGTGCAGGTCTACCTGATCTTTATCCAGCACAACCTGCTGGCAGGCAGGGCCCCGGACTACTTTGGGTCCCATATTGAGCACCTGCTTGAACAGCGGCAGCTTCTCCCATGCATCGCGCAGATTCTCCGGCGGCTGAGGCTCCTTGAGAAAAGCGAGTAATTCGCCAACCGCTCGCAACTCCGCCACACTTTCCCGTCCCATGCCCAAAGCCACACGCTCCGGGGTGCCGAACAGGTTGGTAAGCACGGGGATATCAGAGCCCACCGGGTTCTCAAACAACAGTGCCGGCCCACCAGAGCGCAGCACGCGGTCCGAGATCTCTGTCATCTCCAGGTGCGGGTCGACGGGATACCGAATACGTTTTAACAGGTCACGCTTTTCCAATAGCGTGATAAAGTCGCGCAGGTCTTTGTATTTCATGGGCTAGCGAACGCAGTCAATAAACCGGCGATCAGTGTAAAACAGAAGACACAAAATAGGGAGCGGCTCCCTGGCAGGATGGCTGAGCGGAAGGGAAGAAACGGCCCGCAAGCGATGTGCAGCGGGCCGAAAAAATCTTAAGCTTTTTGCAAGCTTAGAAGCGGGGGCGACGCGGACGATCTTCGCGTGGCTTGGCTTCGTTAACACGAATGTTACGGCCAGACATCGGCTGATCGTTCATCTCTTCAATCGCTTTGCGCGCTTCGTCGTCGTTGGGCATTTCTACGAAACCGAAGCCCTTAGAGCGGCCAGTCTCACGGTCGGTGATAACAGTAGCCCGAGAGATCTCTCCGAAAGCACCGAAAGCTTCGTTCAGGTCGTCAGAGGTTACACCGTAGGCCAGATTTCCAATATAGATATTCACAAAAGGTTCTCACTAGATATGTGGGCTGTCGTGCAGTCACAAATGGAAACCAGCTCCACCAGATTTTCCATTTGAGATTGGCCCTTTGCGGAATTACTCCTGAGCCAATTCAGTCGGGCGCCCCTCAGTAACATTCACATCCAGCGCCACTCTGTGGAGCTTTATATGCCTAATAGCTCGCCTTTTCAACAATAAACCGTGCAAATAATCGCCTAATTCGCTCCCAAGCACACAAATGGTACCGATACCGGTGTCTATCCCGGTGAAAATCACTTCCGCTTCATGGACAGGAAGAACTCATCATTTGTCTTGAAGCCCTTCAGCTTATCCACCAGGAATTCAGTCGAGGCCAAATCCTCCATATCGTGGAGCAGTTTGCGCAGAATCCACACCCGCTGCAGCTCGCCCTCTGGCATCAGCAGCTCCTCGCGTCGCGTACCGGAACGGCGTACGTTAATCGCTGGGTAGACGCGCTTTTCAGCAATCTTGCGATCCAGTTGCAATTCCATATTACCGGTGCCTTTGAACTCCTCGAAAATCACCTCGTCCATCTTCGAGCCAGTATCAATCAATGCAGTAGCAATAATAGACAGGCTGCCGCCCTCTTCAATATTGCGCGCAGCCCCGAAGAAGCGCTTGGGACGCTCCAGAGCGTGGGCGTCCACACCACCGGTGAGCACTTTACCGGAGCTCGGTACCGTTGTGTTATACGCCCGCGCCAGGCGGGTAATAGAATCCAATAGAATGATGACATCTTTCTTGTGTTCAACCAGGCGCTTGGCTTTCTCGATCACCATTTCAGCAACCTGGACATGGCGCGCCGGCGGCTCGTCAAAAGTAGAGGCCACCACTTCACCACGCACGGAGCGCTGCATTTCTGTCACTTCTTCCGGGCGCTCATCAATCAGCAGAACGATCAGATGGCACTCTGGGTTATTGCGCGTAATGGCCTGGGCCATATTCTGCAGCATGATGGTCTTACCGGCCTTGGGTGGCGCCACGATCAAACCGCGCTGGCCCTTACCAATCGGCGCCACAAGATCAATAATACGACCAATAAGGTCTTCGGAAGAGCCGTTGCCACATTCCAAAGTAAGACTTTCATTGGGAAACAGCGGCGTCAGGTTTTCAAACAGAATCTTGTTTCTGGCATTCTCTGGCTTGTCAAAGTTAATTTCGTTAACTTTCAATAAGGCAAAATATCTCTCACCCTCTTTGGGCGGGCGAATTTTTCCGGAAATCGAATCACCGGTACGCAAATTAAAGCGGCGAATCTGACTTGGGGAAACGTAAATATCATCCGGTCCCGCGAGGTAGGAGGAGTCCGCGGAGCGTAAGAATCCAAAGCCATCCTGGAGGATTTCCAATACGCCATCACCATAAATATCTTCACCGCTTTTGGCATGGCGCTTTAGGATATTGAAAATAATATCCTGTTTGCGAGACCGGGCCAGGTTTTCCAGGCCCATACCTTTCGCTATTTCGATTAACTCTTCAATGGGTTTGGTTTTTAATTCGGAGAGATTCATACCAATTGCTTATTAAGGTTTCTGTTGTCATTTGGCGCGGACACGCCGGAAATTTTTCGAGGAGGGATTTGAAAATTAAGGGTTTGCTCGTCTATTTTTCCAAAACACCAAAAGTGCCCTTGCCCATCCAGAGCGCAGTATTCGTCAAGCCTATGTGCTCCATCGTCAAAACTGGAGCAGTATTAGAATAAGCTCAATCCGAGGAATATATACGCCGGGAATGATCGGAGACCCTGTGGAGGGGCGTTTAATTCAGCTGGCCACCAGTTGATTCATAGCCGCCGGGCTATTACAGAATTACTGCCAGTATAACGGGTGTATTCCATCCTGCAAGCAAATTTACCATCTTTACAGGATGGAGCCACCGGGATTACAACTGGCTGTCAATAAATTCGGTCAACTGGGCACGGGACAGGGCGCCGACCTTGGTACCTTCCACATTGCCGCCTTTGAATAGCAACAGAGTGGGGATACCGCGCACATTGTATGTCGCGGGGCTCTCCTTGTTGGTGTCCACGTCGACTTTGACAATTTTCAGCTTGTCACCATAGTGAGCAGCAAGATCATCCAGCACCGGGGCAATCATCTTGCAGGGACCACACCACTGTGCCCAGAAGTCCACCAGCACTGGGCTTTCAGCCTTGAGTACTTCCGCTTCAAAATCGGCGTCAGTTACATTGATGATTGCGTGCTCGCTCATATTGCTTTCCTGTTCTCTAGTTACTCAGTGCGGGGCCACTCGGGGGTATCAGCGCACAAGGCTGGCCGCAGAAATACAGCCGGAGTATGCCAGCTACCGCGTAGATTGGGGCGCTGACACATAATTCAAGGCCCGGCGCGGGTAGCTCACGGCTGCTCCAGAAAGCATTGCAGAATCTCATCGAGATAGTTAAAGCCGAAGGCACTGGCAGTGATACGTCGCTCAAGAGGCTCTACCAGGTCCATAGCCACCAGTGCCGGCCACTGCCGCGACAGCGCTTCCAAAGAGAGTCCGGTATACCGCTCAAAACTGTCCAGGGGCACACCCTCGACCAGGCGCAGAGTGTTCATCAAAAACTCCAGCGGCAGATCTCCCGCCTCAACCGGATCGACATGCGGTGCAGCCAGCTCTGTATACAGTAACTCACGGGCAGGCGCAATCGACAAATAGTCCCTCGGGGTGCGCGTGCGCCGGGTACGCAGGACCCGGCCCTCCTCTGGCAGTGTGACTTTGCCGTGCGCCCCGGCGCCGATACCCAAATAGTCGCCAAACGACCAGTAATTGAGGTTGTGGCGGGATTCCAGCCCCTGCCCGCTATAGGCGGATACCTCGTAGCGCATATAACCCTGTGCGGCGAGAAGCGCACGCCCACTGCTTTGCATACCGACAATCAGCTCCGAACCCGGTGTGGAGGGTGGCGCGCTATAGAAGGCGGTATTGGGCTCAATGGTGAGCTGGTACCAGGAGATATGCTCCGGTGCCAGGGACACAGCGCGGCGCAGATCTTCCAGCGCCTGCGCTTCCGTCTGTCGCGGCAGGCCGTGCATCAGGTCCAGGTTGATATTGTCGAATCCGGCTCTGCGCGCCATGGCCAGGGCACTGACGGCCTCCTCGCCGCTGTGGATACGACCCAGGTTGTGCAACTGGGCGGTGTTGAAACTCTGCACCCCGATCGACAGGCGGTTGACCCCGGCAGCTCGGTAACCGGTAAACTTTGCCTGTTCGAAGGTGCCCGGATTTGCCTCCAGAGTAATCTCGATGCCCTTGGCAAAGCCTACAAGCTCCTCGGCCATCGACAGGATCTGCCCGATGGCCTCCGGGGAAAACAGGCTCGGGGTACCACCGCCAAAGAAAATCGACTGCAGCTCGCGCCCCTGCACCCAGGGCAGCTGGCTCAGCAGGTCGCGTCGCAGCTGGGCCACATAGTCCGCCTGGGGCAGTGCGTAGTCGGTATCTGTGTGGTCGCGGGCGGCCTGGTGGGAATTAAAGTCGCAATAGGGGCACTTGCGCACGCACCAGGGGATATGCACGTAGAGGCTGATAGGCGGCAACACGAGGCCGTTGCCGCTAACCGGCAAGGCTGGCTCCCAGCATGGCCTGGCGCCAAATGACCTCAAACTTTGCGAGTGCCTGGGCGCGGTGGCTAAGGCGATTCTTCACTTCCCGCGGCAACTGCGCCGAGGTCAACCCTTCGGCGGCCACATAGAACAGGGGGTCATAACCAAAACCCTGCTCCCCTGCAGGCGCGTCGAGTATACGCCCGCGCCACTGTGCACTGCACACCAGGGGTACCGGATCGTCGTAGCGGCGTACAAAGGCCAGGGCGCAATGGAAGCTGGCTCCGCGCTGCTCCTCCTCAACCCCCTGCAGCATCTCGAGCAGCTTGCTGTTATTGCGTGCATCTGTGGCCCCTTCGCCAGAGTAACGGGCCGAATAGATGCCCGGCGCGCCACCCAGTGCGTCCACCGCCAGGCCCGAGTCATCTGCCAGTGCCGACAGACCGCTGATGCGACTCGCATGGCGGGCCTTGATCAGGGCGTTTTCGATAAAGCTGAGCCCCGTCTCCTGCGCTTCGGACACACCGAAGGCTGACTGCGGCAAAACCTCTATTTCCCAAGTGCTGAAAAGCTGGGAAAACTCTCGCAACTTGCCGGTGTTACCGCTGGCAAGAACAATGCTTTTCACCTTACCCCACCCAATAAAAAGCGGGCGTCAGGCCCGCAGTGAATCCCATTAAAAAGTAGTATTCCCCTGCACTGCACCAGACACCGGCAAGGGCCCCGGCGAGACCGATCAGGGCCTGTCCAGCTTACGGCGGAACGTGACAGTTTCTTTTTTGCCGTTGGGCAGGCTGACATCCACGTTGAACGTGAGTGTCTCCTCGTCTTCGAAGCGCAGAGCTGCCAGATAGTAGACCGCATCGCCCTCGCGGATCTCGGTGAACTTCAGCGGCCGCGACTGCTGGATCAAGTTTGTCGCCGAGCCCGACATCTCAGCACTGAGACCGTGGATACCGCCCTCTTTTTTCACCACCGTCACATTGACGAAGGCGCGATCCTTGGCCCGCACCAGTTGGTACTTCTGCGCGATATCCGGCTGGATAAAATCGCTGTTGAAGACCGAGTAGACCACCCGGTAATCGCCAAAATCCTCATGGTTCTTGATAAGCCGGGCCTGCTGTGCGGCAGCGCCGGACATCCAGAAGAACAGGGCCAGTGCGGCGGCTGCGGCAAGAATTGATTTCACGCTTCACCTCCAATGGTAATGGGTAGCGACCGGCAAACGGGGTCAGTGTATCCCGGTGGCGCGCTCACAACACAGAAGCACCCACCCAAAACGGCTTGCCTTGCCCAGGATAAGGACACAAAACATGGCGCAGGAATAGTTGTTCGACAGCGCATCATTGGTTACCGGATTATTAGTTTAGCGAGTCAGATGATATATCGCGGTCTCACCAAATAAATTGGGTAAATACTCTTTCAATAATCCACCCGGCATAGATTCGCATACTACCTGGCGATGCAAAATAGTCCAACTGCGCTCCCTGCACAACACCTCGAAATCCCCGAAAGTACAAAAGTGAATATTAGGTGTGTTATACCATTCATAGGGTAATAGGTCAGAAACCGGCATGCGCCCGGAGAAGGCCAGATGCCAGCGGGCCTTCCACTGGCCGAAATTGGGAAAGGTAATGATGCAATCGCGCCCCACCCGCAGCATTTCCTCTACAACCAGGTGGGGGTGTCTGAGCGTTTGCAGGGCCTGGGTCATCACTACCGTATCAAAGCTCCCATCGGAAAAATTGCCGAGCCCGGCATCCAGGTTCTGCTCAACCACATTCACACCGCGCTCTACACAGCGCGTGATCTGCCCCGGGTCAATCTCCAGCCCATAGCCTGTCACAGCCTTGTTCTTGCCCAACTGCTCCAGCAGAGCTCCGTCGCCACAACCCAGGTCGAGAACACAGCTGCCGTGCGCTATCCACTCCTGAATCACATCCAAATCTATCCGCATCAGAACTTCTCCTCCGCCACCCGTTGCATATGGGCAAGGAAGATATTTTCGTAGCGTTTGTTTGGCAGCAGAAAAGCATCGTGGCCCATGGCCGATTCAATTTCCACATAGCTCACCGGCATATTGGCGTGCATCAACGCATCCGCAATCTCCCGCGAGCGCTGCGGCGCAAAGCGCCAGTCGGACGTAAAGGAAACCAACAGGAAACGGCAACGGGCATTGGCAAATGCGGCCACAGGGTCGTCGCCGTACTCCCGCGCGAGGTCGAAATAGTCAAGGGCGCGGGTCATCAGTATATAGGTGTTGGGATCAAAACTGTTGGAGAAGGTATCGCCCTGGTGACGCAGATAGCTCTGAATCTGGAACTCCACTTCCTCGGCGCCCTGCTGGAAACTGCCGGTGCGCAGCTCACGGCCAAACCTGCGCCCCAAACCATCGTCGGAGAGATAGGTGATATGGCCTATCATACGCGCCACCGCGAGGCCGCGGCGGGGCAATTTTTCCCGCTCCAAATAACGCCCCTCACAAAAATCCGGATCGGAAGTGATGGCTTGGCGGGCGGTCTCATTGAAGGCGATATTCTGCGCCGACAATTTCATCGCCGAGGCAATCACCACGCAGTGGCGCAACCGCTCTGGGTACTCCAGTGACCAGCGCATGGCCTGCATGCCGCCCAGGCTGCCACCAATCACCGCCGCCCACTGCTCAATACCCAACAGGTCCGCAAGACGTGCCTGGCTGTGTACCCAGTCGCGCACCCGCAACGAGGGAAAGTCTGGCCCCCAGGGTTTGCCGGTGTCGGGGTTGATGGAAACCGGCCCGGTAGAGCCATGGCAGCCGCCCAGGTTATTGGGGGCGACCACAAAAAATGCATTGGTATCAATCGGCTTACCGGGGCCGATATAGTGATCCCACCAGCCCGGCCGCTTGTCCTCGGGGCGATACCGCCCGGCGGCGTGGTGGTGACCCGAGAGCGCATGACAGATGAGTACCGCATTGCTCTTCTGGGCATTCAGTGTACCGTAGGTTTCGTACACTAAGGTGTAGTCCTGCAGAACGCGTCCGCAGGCCAGCGCCAATGGCTCAATAAACCTGTGGCGCTTGGGGGTGACAAGACCCACAGAGCCCCTGTCGCTGGCAGTCTGATCCTCTTGAGGCGTGGTGGGGTTTTGCGTGAACAAGGCGTTTATATCTGTCGGTTACTTGGCGGTTGGCAAATACCGGAGCGACAAGTGTACGGGAGCGCCGCAACGGATGACAATTGCGGAAGCCGCCAGTGGAAAATCACCTGCCCTGTTCAGCGGTTGAGAGAGGCCTTCAGAGGCGTGACATTACGCGCGCGGGGTGCAGGAGCCAGCGGTTGCGGGGTAGAAGCACTGTGGTGAAGCAACGCCTCCAGCGCCGACAGAGCCCCGTCGTTGCGCAGCACCTCATCCTCCAGGCTGCGCAGATCGGTGCGCCGGCTGCGGCTTTTCTGTTTCAACTCGGTAAGCTTGATCAGGTGGCGGTTCAACAGGTGCTTCTGGTATTGGGCATGCTGCCTGAGAGGGTCCAGGGCCCGCTCCAGCCAGTCCTCTGCGGCGGTACTCATCTCCTGGTAGAGCCGCCTCACCTCACAGGCGAGGGTCGCGAGAAAGCGCTCACTCAGTCGATTGCGTCGCGCCAGTAACAATTGCGGTGAGCGGCGCAGCTGGGCCGCCTGACGGTGCAGCCCACGCAGGGTCGCACGGAATTGTCGAATATTGAAATACTGTCCGGTACTGGCCACCCTCTTCAGGCTCGAGCGCTCGAAAACGGCATCCAGCAGACGGTTGACCTGGTTCACCTCGCGCTCCAGGTTGGAGAGCTGGTGATCGACACCCAGCATAAAACCTTCGATGGCTTTGGCCAATCCCATAGGCGTCCAGCGTTTGTGCAATGCTTTGCTGGTGTCGTCGATCAACAGCTGCAACTGCTGACTGGAAATTGGCGCCAATAGAGAAGCGCTCCGACGCATCAGCATGCGCTGGCTGGATTTGAGCGTGAGCAGTTCCTGGTGACAAAGCTTGTGCTGCTCGCGCGCCACCTGCTGCAACTGGCCCAGCTCCGCCAGTTGCTCCCGGGTATTGGTGCTGTTGCGCTGCAGGTGCGCCAGTGCCGCGCGACCGCTGTTGAGGCGGCGTTTGAGCAGATCGCGGGTATCCGCCATCAGGGTCAGGGCCTGGTGCAGGGCGCGGTGCTCTGCCACCTTCTGGCGGTGCTCCAGCAGGCGTTGTACCAGCAGTGTTTCAAAATCCGCAAAACGGCTGTTGCGCAAGAGCGCTACATCACTTTGCTGTCGCGCCAGCAGTGCCATTTTCGCCGATACAGCGGCGACACTCTCCCGGGGCAGCGACAACCGCCGGGCGACCTCGGCGCGCATACGCTGCAACAAAATCTCGGCATCCTCATCGGGGTCCTCCCAGAGAACGTCCACTTTATTCAGCAGTGCCATCACCGCCGTCCCGCGATGATTGCGCAGTGGTGCCAGATGGGTCTCCCACATGTGCATATCGGTACCACTGACACCGGCGTCCGCGGCGAGCAGGAAGGCCACCGCCTGGGCCCCGGGCAGAGTGCTGAGTGTTAGCTCTGGCTCATTGCCGAGGGCGTTCAGCCCCGGTGTATCGATGATGCGCAACCCCTGATCCAACAGCGGGTGGGGCAGGCAGATCAGGGCATAGCGCCAGGCGGGAATCTCCACCAGATTGCCCTTGTCATCCAGGTGGCGGCGGTCAAAGCCGTAGCGCGCCGCCTCCTCCGGCATCACCGATTTGGTCGCGGCAACCTTCAGCAGGGCCGCGCGGGTGGCCTCGGGATCATTGGCGTCGAACTCGTGAGTGACCCACTTTTGAGGAATACGACGGAAACTCTCCAGACTGGTATTGGTGGCGAGTGTTTCGATCGGCAGCAGGCGCAGGCTGGCATACTCGGCGCCATCGTTGAAGATCTCCGTGGGGCACATGGTGGTGCGCCCGGGTTTGGAGGGCAGCAGGCGCTTGCCGTAGGTCTGTGACAAAAGCGCATTGATCAGCTCTGTCTTGCCCCGGGAAAATTCCCCCACCAGAACCAGGGTAAACTGGTCTTCGGTGAGCAGAGCGCGCGCCTGCTGCACGGCCTGGCGGGCCCCGGCAGAATTGGGAAAGTATTGCTCCAGCCACTGGCTGAAGCGGGCAAACTGGCAGTCCAGATTCTTTTTCCAGCGGTCGTAGTCGGCGATATGCTGGCGTAAGAGTGCGTCTTCCATGTCAAGGTGTTCTTGTTATTGACAGCCTGGATACAGGCCCCCGCCCGTTGCAGCCGGCGGGGGTCAACCGCTACCAGTATAAGGGCCCGACGCTCGGGCAGATGCGACCCAGTGCGCGCAACGGAAGAAATCTTCCCTGCGCAATATCCCCTAAAAGCCGGGGATATGCCAAAACAGCTGGTAAACAAAAGCGGGCATATTGGCCATCCGCGCAAAGCCCAGCAACAGTTTGTCTGCCACCGTCAGCAGGATAAACACAAAAATCGGGCTGATATCAATCACCCCCAAAGGCGGTATCAACCTGCGCACCGGCGCGTAGAAGGGGTCCAGCAGCTGGCGCAGCAACATCAGCGCCGGATGGCCGCTGTGGGGCGCAATCCAGCTGAATACGATGGAGATCAGCAGGCCGACAAACACGACCGCGATCACCGTGGCAACACAGCCGATCAGGGACCAGAGCAGCGCACTGAGGGGGTTAAACAAACCAAAGCCGGCCAACAGGCCGCAGGCCAGTATCATCACCAGCCCCACCAGCAGCGCCAGTACCACCGATGCCATATCAATGCCAAAAATGCCGGGAACCACCTTGCGCAGGGGCAACAGCGGCGGGTTGGTGATCTTGACGATCCCCTGGGAAATGGGATTGTAGAAATCCGCGCGGGCCAATTGCAGTAAAAAACGCATCAAGACCGCAAATAGATACAGGATACCCAGGGTCGCCACCAGAAAGACGCCGATATTGCTGAAGGTATTTGTCATTAAAAACCCCTGAAAAGTGACTGATATACGGCGCTGCCTGCACCACCCGATTGATTCATAACCCTAGCGGTCCAGTTCCCGGTCCATCTCTGCCGCGCGTTCGGCACAATCGCCCATGGCCTCGGCCACCAGTTGGAAGAGCCCCCCTTGCTCAAAACGCTTTACGGCACACTCTGTGGTACCACCTGGCGACATCACCTTGCGTTTCAACTGGGCCACATCCTCTTCGCTGGCCATGGCCAGTTTGGCGGCGCCCAGTGCAGTTTGCAACACGAGGCGCTCCGCATCGGGGCGGGCAAATCCGCTGGCGACAGATGCCTCAATCATGGCCTCCATAAATTGGAAAAAATAGGCTGGTGCCGAACCCGCCACAGCAATGATCTGGTTGATTTCGCGCTCGTCCCGGACCCACAGGGAAATCCCCACCGCATTGGCAATCTGCTCGGTGATGGCGCGGTGCTCAGCAGTCACCCCCGCGCCCGCATACAAACCGGTCGCTCCCGCCTGTACCAGCGCCGGGGTATTGGGCATGGCGCGCACGATGGGCAGGTGCTCGCCGAGCCAGCGCCGGTAAGCGGCCAGGGGAATGCCGGCTGCAAAACTGATAATCAGCGGATTGCGCCCGGCCAGGTGCGGATGCAGACCCATGCACAAATCGCGCATCATCTGGGGCTTGACCGACAATACAATCACGTCGGCATCACTGATCGCAGCAATATTATCGTTGTGCGCCACCACACCGTGACCTCTGGCAAAAGCCGCCAGTTTGTGGGGATCGCGTCCGGTTGCCACAATCCTGTCCGCTGGGTAGCCGGCCGCCAACAGGCCGCCGATCACCGCAGCGCCCATATTGCCGGCACCGCCGATAAAAACGATTTTGGGGTCTGTCGCAGTCACTCGGATTACCTCGGCAAGCCCCCGGCTCACCTGCTGTGAATTTCAACCTCTGTTTCCCCTATTGGGGATTCCGCTAATATGTGGCCGCCTCATTCCAATAACAAGAGAGCTGCGCCTGCCTGGGCCAGCAAGGAGAACACTATGTGCCAATGGCGCTCTTTAATCACTGCCGTACTGCTCAGCGCAGCGGGCCTGGCCAGTGCGGTGGAGAGCCGTACGGAAAACAGCGGCCAGCTGGTGCTGGAAGATGTCCCCTCTATTCCACAAAGCATTGTCGATAAGCTGAACCGCTACCAGAACGTGCGCTCGGCCAGCTTTCGCGGCTGGGATATGGATGGCACCGGCCTGTTTGTCAGCACCCGATTTGGCGAAGTGAGCCAATTGCACAAGGTGGAGGGTGCCGGTGGTGCCCGCCGCCAGCTGACCTTTTTTAAAGAACCGATCGGCGCTGTAGCCACCCGCCCGGAACACCGGCAGCTGGCTTTTACCATGGATGCCGGTGGCAATGAGTATGCACAGATCTTCCTGTTGGACATCGACAGCGGCAAGCGCATGATGATGACCGACGGCAAATCCCGCAACGGTGCCTTGCTGTGGAACAAACAGGGGGCTGCCCTGGCTTACCAGAGCACCCGCCGTAACGGCAGCGCCAACGATATCTGGCTGAGCACCTTTGACGGTGATACCCAAAAGGATCGCCTGATTGTGAAAGCCGAGGACGGCAGCTGGTGGGGGCCCGCCGGTTTCTCCCAATCCGGCAACCAGTTGCTGGTGCTGCAGTACATCTCCTCGACCCGCTCCCTGGCCCACCTGCTGGATCTCGACAGCGGCGCACGGACACTGGTCGCCGGTGGTGGTGAAGACGACTCGCGCAACTTTCCCGCGGGCTTTAGCCAAGACGACCGCTCTGTCTACCTGATGAGCGACCGAGGCGGCGAATTCACCCAGCTGATTCGCAAGGACCTGGCCAGCGGTAAAGAAAAAGTGATTACCGCTGATATCCCCTGGGACATCAGCAGTTTTGTACTGAGTAAAGATGGCCGCCGTGGCGCCTTTGTGGCCAACGAAAACGGCTTATCCGCACTCTATCTGTACGATCCGCGCAACGACCGCTACAGCAAAGTCGATTCCCTGCCCATCGGGGTTATCGGCGGTATCGAATTCACCCCACGCGGCGACAAACTGGCACTTTCCCTGAACACCCCGAAGACCCCCACCGATACCTTTGTGCTTGCGCTTGGCCGGCGCCCGCTGTCCAGTGGCGATCTCACCCGCTGGACCTACAGCGAAGTCGGCGGCCTGAATACCGGGCAGTTTGTCGAGCCGCAACTGGTGCGCTATCCCACTTTCGATATAATCGACGGCAAGGCTCGCGAGATTCCCGCTTTCGTCTACAAACCGCGCGAAGCCGAGGGCCCGGTGCCGGTGATTATTTCCATCCACGGTGGCCCGGAGGGCCAGTACCGCCCGGTGTTCTCCAGTACCTACCAGCTGTGGCTGGAGACGCTGGGCGCCGCAGTCATCGCACCCAATGTGCGCGGTTCCGCAGGCTACGGCAAAAGCTACCTGGGCATGGATAACGGCTATAAGCGCGAGGACTCTGTCAAAGATATCGGCGCCCTGCTGGACTGGATCGCCACCCAGCCGGATCTGGATGCGAAGCGGGTCGCCGTGTTCGGCGGCAGCTACGGCGGCTATATGGTACTGGCCACCGGCATGCACTACTCCAATCGACTCAAGGCGGCAGTGGATATCGTGGGTATTTCCAACTTTGTCACCTTCCTGACGAACACCAAGAGTTACCGCCGCGACCTGCGCCGGGTGGAATACGGTGATGAGCGCGATCCCCAAATGCGCGCCTTCCTGGAGAACATCAGCCCCAATAACAATGTGGAAAAGATTCGGGTGCCCCTGTTTGTGGTGCAAGGGCAAAACGACCCCCGCGTGCCCGTTACCGAAGCGGAGCAGATTGTGGAAGCACTGCGCGAAAACGGCAACGAGGTATGGTACATGAACGCGTTGAACGAGGGCCACGGCTATCGCAAGAAGGAAAACCGCGATGTCTTTACCCAGGCCACTGCGCTATTTTTTGCCACATACCTGCTCAAAGAGGGACAGAAAAAGAACCTGGCGCTAAACCAGCCTTGAGCCCGAAACATTCGACCACCCCACGGTCCTGCGGAGCCGTTTTTACTGCAGGGTCCCCACTCCAGCACCCACAGCCAATGCCTGCTGGGTGGCCAGAGTGCCACTAACACAATAGGGTTCAGCAAGCTTGCGATGAAAGCTATTCCCGGCGCAGGGAAAAGGCACAGGTCCCTTCACACAGAGTAATTCCGTGCGCCAAAAATATCTGTGCCGATACGCACAATGGTGGCGCCGCAGGCGATCGCCGCCTCCATATCCGCCGACATGCCCATGGACAGGGTATCCAGGGGCGTTTGGGGAAATTGCGCCCGCAACGCTTGCAGCAGGCGCGCCAGCTCGACAAAAGGCCTACGCTGTTGCGCCGGGTCGCGCCGCGCCACCGGTATCGCCATCAGCCCGCGCAGGCGCAATCCCGGCAGCTGCACCACGGACTGCGCCAGCGCTGCCAGTGCCTCTGGGACTATGCCAGACTTACTCTGCTCGCCATCAATATTCACCTGCAGGCAGATATTCAGTGGTGGCAGTGCATCGGGGCGCTGTCTGGATAGGCGCTGGGCGATTTTCAGTCGATCTACGCTATGTACCCACTGGAAGTGTTCGGCCACCGCACGGGTTTTGTTGGACTGCAGCGGGCCAATAAAATGCCAGCAAATATCCAGCTCCGCTAGTCTGTCCTGTTTTTGCAGGGCCTCCTGTAGATAATTTTCGCCAAAGTGACGCTGGCCGGCCTCATAGGCGATGCGCAGAACCTCTGCCGGCTGCGTTTTGGAAACCGCCAGCAGGGTGATTTCTGCAGGGCTGCGAGCGCAGTTGTTGCAGCAGGTCACAATCCGCTCACCGACTCCATTCAGGTTTTCGACGATGGTCTCTTTGCGCATATACTGGGGTCCGTACCGAATTGAGCGGCAATTTTACCTGAGCCAAAACAAGAACCTAAGGTAGCAGTATGGATATCACTGAACTCCTCGCCTTCAGCGCCAAGCAAAACGCCTCGGACCTGCACCTCTCCGCCGGCCTGCCGCCGATGATCCGCGTGGACGGCGACGTGCGCCGCATCAATCTGCCGGCAATGGAGCACAAGCAGGTGCACGGCCTGATCTACGAGATCATGAACGACAAGCAGCGCAAGGACTACGAGGAAATCCTGGAGACAGACTTTTCCTTCGAAGTGCCCGGCGTGGCGCGCTTTCGTGTCAATGCGTTTAATCACAACCGCGGCGCCGGTGCCGTCTTCCGGACTATCCCCTCCAAGGTACTCACCATGGAAGACCTGGGGATGGGGCAGGTGTTCAAGCAGATTTCAGACACCCCCCGCGGCCTGGTGCTGGTCACAGGGCCCACCGGTTCCGGTAAGTCCACCACGCTGGCGGCGATGATGGATTACATCAACGACAACAAATACGAGCACATCCTCACCATTGAGGACCCGATCGAATTTGTGCACGAATCCAAAAAGTGCCTGGTGAACCAGCGCGAGGTGCACCGGGATACCCATAGCTTCGCCGAGGCGCTGCGCTCGGCACTGCGTGAAGACCCGGACATTATCCTGGTGGGCGAGATGCGGGATTTGGAGACCATTCGCCTGGCGCTCACCGCAGCGGAAACCGGCCATTTGGTATTCGGTACCCTGCATACCACCTCCGCAGCCAAAACCATCGACCGGGTTGTGGATGTATTCCCGGCACAGGAAAAGGCCATGGTGCGCTCCATGCTGTCGGAATCCCTGCAGGCGGTTATCTCCCAGACCCTGCTCAAGAAAAACGGCGGCGGCCGTGTCGCCGCCCACGAGATCATGCGCGGCACCCCGGCAATCCGCAACCTGATCCGCGAGGACAAGATCGCACAGATGTATTCCGCCATTCAGACCGGTGCCAGCGCTGGCATGCAGACCATGGACCAGTGCCTGGAAGATCTGGTGACGCGCCGTATCGTCGGCCGCGAAGTTGCACGGGAAAAAGCCAAAATGCCGGAAAACTTCTAAGCGCCGATCTACCTGGGCCTCAGGCGCGGCCCATCACTGTCAACTTTAAATTGCGGTAACCACCATGGAAATTGAAAGACTTCTACAACTGGTTGTAGAGAAAGGCGCTTCGGATCTGTTTATCACCGCCGGCATACCGCCCTCCATCAAGCTGCACGGCCGCGTCGTGCCCTGTAGCAGCACCTCGCTCACGCCGGAAAAGGCGCGCGAATTGGTGGTGGGCATCATGAATGAAAAACAGCGGCGCGAATTTGCCGAGAAAAAGGAGCTGAATTTCGCGATTGCCGTGCGCAACGTGGGCCGTTTCCGGGTCTCGGCATTTTTCCAGCGCAGCCTGGTGGGTATGGTACTGAGACGCATTGAGACCCAAATCCCCACGATCGACGGGCTCGGCCTGCCGGACGGACTCAAAGACCTGGCCATGACCAAGCGCGGCCTGATCATTTTTGTGGGCGCCACCGGCACCGGTAAATCCACCTCACTGGCCTCCATGATCGGTCACCGCAACGAGAACACCAAAGGTCATATCATTACTATCGAGGACCCCATCGAGTTTATCCATCAGCACCGCGGCTGTATTGTGACCCAGCGCGAGGTGGGCCTGGATACCGAATCCTTTGAAGTGGCCCTGAAAAATACCCTGCGCCAGGCACCGGATGTGATCCTGATTGGTGAGGTGCGCTCGCGCGAGACCATGGACCACGCCATCGCCTTCGCCGAGACCGGCCACCTGTGCCTGTGCACCCTGCACGCCAACAACGCCAACCAGGCCCTGGACCGCATCATCCACTTCTTCCCGGCGGACCGCCACGAACAACTGTTTATGGACCTGTCGCTGAACCTGAAGGCGATGGTGGCACAGCAGCTGGTGCCGACACCGGATGGGGATGGCCGCCGCGCCTGTCTGGAAATCATGATCAACACCCCGCTGATGTCGGACCTGATCCGCAAGGGCGAGGTGCACAAAATGAAGGAACTGATGAAGCGCTCCGGCGAGCAGGGTATGCAAACCTTCGACCAGGCCCTGTACGAACTCTACGACCGCGGCGAAATCACCTACGAAGATGCCCTCTCCCACGCGGATTCCTCCAACGACCTGCGCCTGATGATCAAGCTCAAGTCCGAATCCGATGCCGAATACTTAAACAGCGCCGCGGGCGAATTGAGCCTGCAAAATGATTCAGAGTACGGCGACGGTGGGCCGCAGTTGTATTAAGTGCTCACTTAAATTTGGCTGGGATCGCGGCGCTTAGCGTCGATTGGGGTACCCGGTCCGACAGTGCCTTTCCCCGCTTTAAAAAAGAACATGGTCCCCCAAACCCCCGCTATACAGCTAGCAACACGTCTGGCAGAAAATTAGGAGCGCACCGGCGCTCTCTTTGTACAAAAAACGCGCTCACGGACTTGGAAAATGAGCTCAAAAAGTGAAAAAAAGATCGCGCTGATCACCGGTGGAAGCCGCGGAATCGGTGCCGCCACGGCACGGTTACTTGCCCGGCGTGGATATCATATCGCCATCAGTTACCGGGAGCGGAAAGAACAGGCCGAATGCCTGCTAAATGAACTTCAAGCTTTTGGCGTTGAGGCAATAGCCGTGCGCACAGATATTGCCTCAGAGGCGGATATCCTGCATTTATTCAGGGAAGTCGACCGGCAACTCGGCCCCCTGCAATACCTGGTGAACAATGCCGCAATCCTCAAACCACAAATGCGTGTTGAGGCAATGGATGCAGAGCGCATTAACCAGATTCTCACCATTAATATCACAGGCACCCTACTCTGCTGCCGCGAAGCCATAAAAAGAATGTCAACCAAACATGGCGGTAGTGGCGGTGCCATTGTCAATATCTCTTCCGGTGCCAGCCGTTCGGGATCGCCCAATGAATATATCGACTATGCGGCCAGCAAAGGTGCAGTCGATACCCTGACCATCGGTCTCAGCCAGGAAATTGCCAGCGAGGGAATCCGGGTGAACGGCGTACGGCCCGGTTGTATCTACACAGAAATGCACGCAGATGGCGGGGAGCCCGACAGGGTAGAGCGGGTAAAATCCGCAATTCCCCTCGGGCGAGGCGGTCAACCGGAAGAGGTGGCTGCAGCGGCAGCCTGGCTTCTCAGCGATGAGTCTGCGTTTACCACGGGTGCGTTTATTGATGTCACGGGCGGAAAATAGGATAAGCATTTATGCCGGAAGCGCTGTTTTCCCTGATTGCAGCCACGGGCCTGTTGCTCGGCTCTCCCGGCCCTGCGCCACTCGCATTGGCAGCTTCTGGAGCAACCTTTGGCGTGAGGAAAAGTACCGGTTTTTTGATCGGTATCCTGCTCGGCCTGTGCATAGCGATTGTAGGTGCCACTGCCGGCGTGGCGGCACTGTTGTCGGCCTGGCCTGAAGCCCATTTTATTGTACAGGTGGGTGGAGCACTTTATATTGGCTACATTGCAATAAAAATTGCTACGGCGCCCGTACTGAATCCGGGCCAATCGGCTGAGACCCGGGTGCCGTCACTGTTGGACGGATTTATCTTTAATTTGCTCAACCCAAAGGCCTACGCCGCTTTTTTTGCCATTTTCTCCCAGTTCCTGCTCCCGATTGAAGGGCATGGCCCAAGCTATCTTGTAACCGGATTGGTCTGCCTGCTGGTCGCTGCCCTGGTGGATTTTCTCTGGTTGTGTCTCGGCGGCAGCCTGCGGCCCCTTTTCCACAAGCCATTACCGGCAAGGGTCATCAGGGTGAGCTTTGCTCTGTTGATGGTAGCCGCAGTAGCGACTGTGTTTCTGCGTTAAAAGCGGATGGGATACTCAGCACATTTCTGCAATCAGGGCCTTTACGGACGACAGCATGCGCCGGCTCACCAGCGGTGCCTCTGCCACCCCGTCCAGCTCTACCCGGTAATGACCGCTCTCCCTGCGCAGGCCGACAATAAACTCCCGCGCCACCAGGGTACTGCGGTGCACGCGCACAAAGCGCGCGCCGAACTTGCACTCCAACTCCTTCAGGGATTCATCCAGGATTGTCTCGCCGGCGGGGTGATGGGCCAGGACATATTTGCTGTCGGCGATCAGGCAACGGATGGTATTCACCTGCAGCAGTTCCACCCCCAGGCGGCTCACGGCCTTGATACGGCTGCAGTCAGGGGGTTCCTGTGCGCCCTGTAACAGTTTTTGCTGGGGTTTGCTGAGACGCTGCACCTTCGCGACCGCCTGGCGCAGCTGCTCGACGCTGACCGGCTTGAGTAAATAGCCAGCTGCGGAGGTGGCAAACGCGGGCAGGGCGAATTCATCGTGGGCGGTGCAAAAAATGATTGCCGGTGGATAGTTGCGGGCAGCCAGCTGCTGCGCCAGCGCCAGGCCACTGCCGCCGGGCATTTCGATATCGAGTAAAACAAGATCGGGGTCCAGTACCTGCACCTGTATCAGCGCGGACTCACTATCCGCAGCTTCGCCCACCGCAGTGCAATGATCAATAGTACCCAACTGCCGGTGTAGACGTGTACGGGCCAGAGGCTCATCATCGACAATCAGGACTCGCAACTGGGTCACTGCGTCACCTCGGCATGTCTTTTGCTGTTCATAGCGACCTCTGTACCCCGTTGGGCCGACTCCCTGGGAACCAAGGGTAGCTGCAGGGCCACCCGATAGTGACCGCCCTCCCGACGGGCGGTAAATTTGAAGCGATCACCGTAATAGGCTGCGAGACGCTGGCGGATATTCTCCATGGCCATACCGTTGCTTTCCCTGCAAGGGCGCACAGTTTCCCGCGGCAGGGGGTTGACGACCGTGATTCTGAGGGCGCCATCCCGGATTCCGCACTGCACCGTAATTTCCCCTCCCTTACGCAACTGCGCCACGCCATGCAGTACGGCGTTTTCAAGCAGGGGTTGCAACAACAGACTGGGCAGTTGAATCTCCTCCAGCCCTGCATCCAACTGCCAGCGCTGTTTCAGGCGCCCCCCCAACCGCAATGCCTCGATCTCAAGGTAGCGTCTGGCGAGGATGACCTCTTGTTGCAGGGACACCAGTTTGGGGTCGGCAAGACTGGCGCGAAACAGCGTGCACATGTCTTCCACCAGGCGTTCGGCGCGGTCCGGGTCCACAGCGATTAGGCTGGCCAGGCTGTTCATGCTGTTAAACAGAAAATGGGGACGGATACGGGACTGCAGCGCCTCAATGCGCGCACCCAGTTCCGCCTGCTGCTGGTTGACGAGTTGCTGTTGCAGATAGGCGTAGCGCAGTACTACACCGGCGCAGATAGCCCCCAGCAGACAGTCGCTGGCAAGCCCCCACCAGTCAAAACCGGCCTGGAGCAAGAGCGCGCGCAGGGCGCGCTGTATCACCATAATCACGCCCAGCACAGCGAGCGCCGCTGCGAAACTGAGACCGCCTGCCTGTTTGTGGGGCAACTTGGCCAAATAAGGGCGCAGGCGACACAAGACCGCGGCGGAGGGCAGGATCACCCACTGGATCACCAACGACACCAGTCCCAGGCGCTGCCAGCTGAATTCACGCAATCCATCCAGGGCCAGTACCAGCACCAGGGCCAGCAGCTCACCCATCAGTACCAGTGCCACCAGGGCGGTGCCACTGCACAGATCCGGCAAAAAAGGCAGTGTGCCAGAAATCGCAGAATCCTTGTTATTAGCATCAGGTTTTCGAATTTTCTGCGCTATAATGCCCGGCGGCCTGGGAAATGACATGCAGTTGTTATTCTTGATTGTCCTTAAACACGAAGGGCAAGATACCACCAAGCTCCCCGGTCTTTCACCTCACTGCAGCCAGGAAAAGCATGAGCAATAGCAAAGCCCCCACCAACTCCGCCAACAACCCGGTCCCCAAACCCTGGGGCGGTCGCTTCAGCGAGGCTACCGATACCTTTGTCGAGCGATTTACCGCCTCGGTCTCCTTCGATCAACGTATGGCACTGGAGGATATCCAGGGCTCCCTTGCCCATGCGCAGATGTTGTCGGAGGTAGGGGTATTGAGCGACGGGGAATACCGTAAAATCGCCGCTGGCCTAGGGGATATTGCCGAGGAAATTAAAGCGGGGACATTTCCCTGGTCGGTTCAGTTGGAGGACGTGCATATGAATATTGAGGCACGCCTGACCGAGCGTATCGGCCCCACCGGCAAGAAGCTGCACACCGGCCGCTCCCGCAACGACCAGGTGGCAACCGATATTCGCCTGTGGCTGCGCAGCCGTATTGATCGCATCGCCGCCGAACTGACCCGCCTGCAATCGGGACTGGTGGCCCTGGCCGAGCGCGAGGCCGATACTATCATGCCGGGCTTTACCCACCTGCAGAGCGCGCAGCCGGTGACCTTCGGTCACCATCTGCTGGCCTGGAACGCCATGCTCAGCAGGGACTTTGAGCGTCTGATGGATTGCCGCAAGCGCCTGAACCGCTCTCCCCTGGGCGCCGCCGCACTGGCCGGCACCAGCTACCCGATTGACCGCGCTCGCACCGCCGAACTGCTGGGCTTTGACGCGCCCAGCGAGAACTCTCTGGACTCTGTCAGTGACCGGGATTTCGCAATCGAATTCTGCGCCTTCGCCGCGCTGCTGCTCACCCATCTGTCCCGTGCCAGTGAGGAACTGGTGCTCTGGACCTCCAGTCAGTTTGATTTTATCGACCTGCCGGACCGTTTCTGCACCGGCTCCTCCATCATGCCGCAGAAGAAAAATCCGGACGTGCCGGAATTGGTGCGCGGCAAGACCGGTCGCGTCAACGGCCACCTGGTAGCGCTGCTGACGCTGATGAAAAGCCAACCACTGGCGTACAACAAGGACAACCAGGAGGACAAGGAGCCGCTATTCGATAGCGCCGATACCGCACTGGACTGCCTGCGCGCCTTTGCAGATATGGTGCCGGCACTGGAGGCGAAGAGAGACAATATGCTGGAGGCTGCGGCCAGGGGCTTCTCCACCGCCACAGACCTGGCCGACTATCTGGTGCGCAAGGGCGTTGCCTTTCGCGATGCCCATGAGATTGTCGGCCAGTCGGTGTCCTTTGCCATCGAACAGGGCAAGGACCTGGCAGAATTGAGTTTGCACCAACTGCAACAATACTGCGCGGAAATCGATGAGGATGTGTTTGCCGTGCTCACCCTGGAGGGCTCGGTCACTGCCCGTGCCCACATCGGCGGCACCGCGCCGATGCAAGTGCGCGCGGCCTGTGCCCGGGCGAGAGACGCCATCGCACTGCGCGCTGAGGCCCCATCCGGGACCGATCTACAGACACAGTGCCAATAACACCCGCTCCCCCTGCTGATCGCTCAACACGCGATCCAGCAGCGCTGGCAGATCTTCGCCCGTGGAAGCGCATTGCCAACCGGGATCGGCAAACGCCAAATGGTAGCCTCCGGACTTGGCAGCGACCCAAAGTTCGCCACTGGCCGACTGGCGCGAGATAATAACCTGGCTGCCATTGTCCTCCAGTGTCAGGGTCAACACGGCGCCATTGCGCTCGAAATCAATGTCCCAGGCGCAGTTATCCACAGCGTCCTCGATCGTCATCAGGGTGTGCTCAACGGCCGCCTCGTATCTGGTCTGGCTCATCTTTATGTAACTTCTGTTAGGGTCTGCTTGGTAGAAATTTCCGGGCCGCTATACTATCAGGCTTTTGCCGAACACCGCTTGGCAAGCCCGGGCGCAGGATGTCATCCATGTCGAAAACACCGTTTCTCTCTCTCCTGGCCCTCCTGGCCAGTGCCGGCCTCGCAACCAGTTGCGGCCAGAAAGGCCCGCTGTACCTGCCCCAGGCTCCCGCTTCGCCGGCTCCGAGTATTACCACTGGACCACCCTCCACCGCACCCACCAGCAACACAGCGACTCAGCCGGGCGAATCTGATGAGGAGGATCGCAAAAGCGCGGAAGACCCAGCAGAGCAAGAAACACAGAAATGAGCGAGTTCAATTACCGCGACGGCAGTCTGTGGGCGGAGCAGGTTTGCCTGGAAGAGATCGCCGGGCGTTTCGGCACCCCAACCTACGTCTACAGCCGCGCGCACTTTGAGCGGCAATACCAAGCCTATGCCAATGCCCTCGGCAGTCATCCCGGCCTGATCTGTTATGCGGTCAAGGCCAACAGCAACCTGGGCATCCTGTCCCTACTGGCACAGCTGGGTGCGGGCTTTGATATCGTCTCCGGCGGCGAGTTGGAGAGGGTGCTACTGGCCGGCGGCGATCCCTCCCGTGTGGTTTTCTCCGGTGTGGGAAAAACCGCTGACGAGATGCGCCGTGCGCTCGAGGTGGGTGTGCACTGCTTCAATATCGAATCCGAGGCGGAAATGCACCGCCTGGCGCAGGTGGCGGCAGAGTGCGAGACCGTCGCCCCCATCTCCCTGCGAGTGAATCCGGATGTCGATGCCCAGACCCACCCCTATATTTCCACAGGTCTTAAGGAAAACAAGTTTGGTATCGCCATTGCACACGCCTTAGGCACCTACTCTCGCGCAGCAAACTCCGCACACTTGAAAGTGATCGGTGTGGATTGCCATATCGGCTCCCAGCTAACCGAGATAGCGCCCTTTATGGATGCTCTGGATCGACTGCTGGAACTGGTCGACCGGCTCCTCGGGGAGGGCATCCAGTTGGAACATCTGGATCTGGGCGGTGGCCTGGGTGTGCGTTACCGGGGAGAGGAACCACCACCGGTGGCGGCCTACCTCATGGCGGTGCTCGAGCGCATTGGCGATCGCAACCTGGGCCTGATTCTGGAGCCGGGGCGTTCCATCGCTGCCAACGGCGGCGTACTGTTGACCCGGGTCGATTACCTGAAGCCGACCGAGGAACACAACTTCGCCATTGTCGACGCCGCCATGAACGACAACCTGCGCCCGGCCCTGTACCAGGCCTGGCAGGATATCGTGCCGGTGACACTGAACCATGGCGAGAGCGCCCTGTGGGATATCGTTGGCCCGGTTTGTGAAACCGGTGATTTCCTCGGCAAGAACCGCACCCTATCCTTGAGGGAGGGGCAGCTGCTGGCGGTGCTCTCCACCGGCGCCTACGGGTTTACCATGAGCTCAAACTACAACAGCCGCACCCGTGCAGCAGAGGTGCTGGTGGACGGTGGCAATACCTATCTGGTGCGGGCGCGGGAAACTTTCGCCGACTTGGTACGGGGCGAGAGCCCGGTACCGGAAAAAATCTGACCCCCGGTGACGGAATCGATGTCAGAATAAGAATGACATTGGCGCAATCGAGAACCCTGAGAGAACCCAGCTTCTCATTGCCAAAGTGCGACACAAAGGGTGCCGTCGCCGGCGTAAAGTTGCAAGGCCATGCGGTACCCGCTGACGCACACCGCTTTGCCAGTACTCCGCGGACGACAGCCGATGTATTCAGGGATGATACTTCGTTTACCCAATACAGAACCCACAGAGAAATGGAATGCGCGTTAAATTCAGCAAGATGCACGGGCTCGGAAACGATTTTGTCATGCTCGACGGCGTTAGTCAGCGAATCAGGCTGTCGCCAGACAAGATTCGCCGAATTGCCGACCGCCGCCTGGGCATCGGCTGCGACCAGGTACTACTGGTGGAACCACCCCAGTATCCCGATACGGATTTCCGCTACCGGATCTTCAATGCGGACGGTGGGGAAGTGGAGAACTGCGGCAATGGCGCTCGCTGCTTTGCACGCTTTGTACACGAGCGCCGCCTTACCGGTAAACAACACCTGAACGTGGAAATCGCCAGCGGCACGCTGCAGCTCAACCTTATAGGTGGTGACCAGGTCGAGGTGAACATGGGGGCGCCACTCCTGGAGCCGGAGCAAATTCCCTTCAGTGCCGATCGCCGTGCGGAAAGCTATCCCCTGGAGATCAACGGCGAGACTTTTATTATCGGCGCCGTATCCATGGGCAACCCCCACGCAGTGTTACTGGTTGAGGATGTACAGATGGCTCCGGTGCCCGAGCTGGGTCCCCTGTTGGCAATGCACCCGCGTTTTCCACAGGGCGTGAATGTGGGCTTTTTGCAAATTGAGGCCCGCAGCATGGCGCATCTGCGGGTATTCGAGCGCGGCGTGGGCGAAACCCGTGCCTGTGGCACTGGCGCTTGCGCTGCCATGGTCTACGCACACCAACGCGGACTGGTGGAGGACAAGGTGGAAATCCATCTGCCGGGGGGCGCCCTGACAATCCACTGGAGTGGACCGGGTCAGCCAGTTACTATGAGTGGGCCCGCAACCACGGTTTTTCACGGGCAAATTATTCTCTGAATAACAATACGGGCAGGGTGGCAGTCTATTCGCACTTCCCAGGGATTACGCGCACCTGCCGCCAGAGGGTGCCCACCCGCTGAAGTTGCAACTGCACCTCAGGTCCGCACGGATATCGAACACACCAAAATGGAACAAAAAGACGCCAAGCATCCCCTTGACGAGATTGCCTCTGATCCGCACAAGGAGGCACAGCGCAATGAAAAGCTGCTCGCACGCCAGGTTGCCCGCTACCTGATGCAAAACCCCGAGTTCTTTGTCGAGCGTATGGACCTGCTCGAGACCATCAAATTGCCGCGGGAAAATGGCAAGACGGTGTCGTTGATGACACACCAGACCAACCTGTTGCGCGAGCGCAATATCGAGATGCGCCAGCGGCTCGACCAACTACTGCACAATGCCCGCGAAAACGACCAGTTATTTTTCAACAGTCGCCGCCTGATTCTGGCCCTGCTGGAGGCGCAGAACGTGGGCAAGGCCGTTGAGGTCCTCTATGCCAACTTTTTTACCGACTTCAATGTGGAATTCACTACTCTGACCCTGTTTGACCCCCCACCTGGGACACGCAGCAGTCTGGGCCAGGTGCAAACCAGTTCCAGCGCCAGCGCCCAAACCGCTATTGGTGGAATTCTGCGCAATGGTCGCCCTGTTTGTGGTGTTTTACGCCCGGTAGAGCGTGAATACCTGTTTGCCGGGCAGGGACAACAGGTGGCCTCTGCAGCAGTAGTGCCGCTGGGCAGTCAATTGGGCGTGCTTGCGGCAGGTTCTTCCGACCCGCAATACTATCGTTCCAGCCTGGGCACACTGTTTCTGTCCTACATCGCTGAGGTATTGGAACGCCTGTTGCCAAAGTGGTTGGAGCGCTAGGCCGGGAGCGGTTTACCGGGTTTTTTCCAGCCAGCCCCAACAACCCAACTGACCTTTTAAGGTTGGAGACCGGTGTGTACCGCCACCCTGCCGGCGGAGGTGGCCTTCTTAGGGGACTAAATCGGGCGGCTGCCGTATTTGGGCTGTGGCTTGCGAGGGGGATCGGCGCTGACATCCGGGTCAATTTCGCTGATTGCGCCGCCACCATCGAGAAACTCCTCCACATCGGCACTGAGTTGACTCCTTGCGCGTTCGCGCGAGGTGACACTGCGCTCTTCGGCAAATTCCTCAGAGTCTTTACTGCGAGAGTTCTTGCCCTGATCTTCGTAACCATCTTTCATAGCTAAAACCCTGTAACCTTTACTCCTGTTACAGAGGGAGTACCTCTGCGCCGCCTTTTCCCCGCGGCGTATAAGAAACCGAAAGCCAGTTCGAGTGACAATCCCGTGCCCCATCACAAGTGGCGAATAATATATAGGCACTTCCTATCTGCGCCGCCAGCTGTGAGCGCTTGAGCCGTAGAGTTTTTTGTTGGGACAAAACTGTGAGATATTGCCTTTTGCTATGGGGATTTCAGCGAAAGCTGTGCAGGGGTGTTTGCCCACATCACGCAAATGGCATAACCGACAATACCCAGAAAAGAGAAAAGCCCTCCGAGGGGCTTACAAAAGCAGTTGGCGTTCTTTTTCTATTTCAACTATCGAATATATGTGGCTTGATTACACCGCCTCCCTGCCCGTTTCACCAGTGCGGATACGGATCACTTCCTCCAGGGCGGTAATAAAGATTTTACCGTCACCGATTTTTCCTGTCTGGGCGGCCTTGGTAATGGCCTCAACAGCGGGATCCACCATATCGTCATCCACTGCCAGCTCCAGTTTGACTTTGGGCAGGAAGTCCACCACATACTCAGCACCGCGGTAGAGTTCGGTATGCCCTTTCTGGCGACCAAAGCCTTTCACTTCCGTTACCGTCATCCCCTGTACACCCACTTCCGAAAGGGCTGTACGTACATCATCCAGTTTGAAGGGCTTAACCACGGCCGTTATCAATTTCATTTTGTCTATTCCCCCTGATGTGTCTTCTCTATAATAACCGCAACCAGGGTGCCACCTGGCGGGGTTCGCAGAACAACTAATTGCTCATGAACTCCGGGTAAGCTTCCATTCCGCATTCCGTCAAGTCAATACCCTCCTGCTCCTCATCCTCACTGACGCGGATACCGGTCACCCACTTGAGCAGATACCAGACCATAAGGGAAGTGGTAAAGACCCAGAAGAAAATGGTCACGGCGCCTGTCAACTGACCGCTAACAGTGGCGTCTTCATGTGTGAGCGGCACCAGCATCAGACCGAGCATACCAATCACACCGTGTACGGAAATTGCGCCAACCGGGTCATCTATTCTCAGCTTGTCCAACACGATAATGGAGAAAACCACAATGATACCGGCGATCATGCCAAACAGGGTTGCCTGCAGCGCAGTCGGAGTGGCGGGCTCGGCGGTAATGGCCACGAGACCGGCCAATGCCCCATTGAGCAGCATCGTCAGATCGGCCTTGCCAAAAAGGATGCGCGCGGTGATTAACGCGGCAATAGCCCCTCCGGCTGCAGCAGTATTGGTATTGACAAATACCATCGACACCGTGTGTGCATTGGCAGCATCGCCCAGTTTGAGCACGGAGCCACCATTAAAACCGAACCAACCCATCCACAGAATAAAAGTCCCCAGGGTTGCCAGCGGCAGGTTTGCACCGGGAATCGCATAGACCTGACCATTGGGGCCGTACTTGCCCTTGCGCGCGCCCAGCACCAGAACGCCAGCCAGTGCAGCAGCTGCGCCAGCCATATGTACAATACCGGAACCGGCAAAGTCAGAGAAGCCGAGATCACCCAGGTTATACAGTCCGAAAACGTCTTTGCCACCCCAGGTCCAGGACCCCTCAAGCGGATAAATAAAGCCTGTCAGGACAACGGCAAACGCCAGGAAGCTCCACAGCTTCATTCGCTCTGCTACGGCACCGGATACGATGGACATTGCCGTGGCGACAAACACTACCTGGAAGAAAAAGTCGGAGGCCCCGGAATATACGGAGTCGCCCTCAAAGCCATTCTCAGCGGACTCCGCCAGTACACCGTCAAGGCTGAAGGCCTCAATGCCGGAAAGCATCCAATTGCCATCATACATAATCGCGTAACCGGTCATCAGGTACATGATGCAGGCAATGGCAAACAGGGCGACATTCTTAGTGAGAATTTCGGTGGTATTTTTTGAACGCACCAGGCCTGCTTCCAGCATTGCAAACCCGGCAGCCATCCACATCACCAGCGCACCACATATCAAAAAATAAAAGGTATCAACTGCATATTGCAACTGAAATACTTGACTCTCCATTTTCCTCTCCGATTAAACCTGTATATTTTTTAAAATTATGTTTTGAATATTTCTGATCTAAATAGCATCGCTGCCGGATTCTTCGGTGCGTATACGCACTGCCTGCTCAAGGTTGGCTACAAAAATTTTGCCATCGCCGATCTTCCCGCTATGCGCGCTGGAACCGATTATTTCCAACGCCACATCCAGTTGTTGCGCTGAAACTGCAATATGCAGCATGGTTTTAGGCAGAAAATCCACTACATACTCTGCGCCACGATATAATTCCGTATGGCCCTTTTGCCGGCCAAACCCCTTAACCTCACTGACAGTAACGCCATTAACACCTGCTTCTCTCAAAGCGTCTCGCACTGCATCCAGTTTGAAAGGTTTAATAATTGCAGTGATCAGTTTCATGGCTTCCCCCCACAAAAGAACAATGCCCGCAACTAATTACAGGCGTTTGTATTACCAGGTATAGCTCGCTTCAGCGAGCAGTGTCGCCTCACACCAGCTGGTGTCAAAGCACGCTCTGTCGCTTATATCTGTGCCAATAAAAGCAGCGCTCAGGGTTAGGTCACCAAACGCTTTACTGAGGATTGCAGAGTAATCGATATAGGAATCAGACTCGTATAGGAAAATTTCTTCATCAAAAAGGTTTAAACCAATATGAAGCTCTAAACTCAGATCAGATGGCAAAGAAAAACTATACTCTGCGTAAGGATAATAAAAAGCACCTGATTCAGCCCAATAGTCATCGGAATAAGCAAAACCCAGCGTTAGGTCGGAGAAGGTCAGACTTCCATATATTTCTTGATAGTCCTCATCACGATCACTTCCGTGATAAGCGTAATGGATATAACCAATCTCATAGCGCGTGGAATCATTCACTTCCGCAGAGTAGCCACCATAGAAATCCTGTTCAAAATCAGTTTCGTCATTGCCGTAATCGAAGTCCACCTGTGAAACCCAGGTGCCCAGATAAAAGCCATTGACAAAATCTAAGTCTATCCCCGCCTGAATTGCCGGTTGCCCATCGCTCTGACTAATACCGCGAAATCTGTACTCCGAGACCAGACCCGCGCTGACACTGAAACTGGGACCGATTTGTTCGGCAAAAGCCGTACCGCCAATAGCCAGAGCCAGGGCAGCACCAGTGAAGACAGTGGCGATTTTGTGCATTTTCGTTTTCACCTTTGATCCTCCAAGATTTCCATGTATCTAAATTTCTGATTCCTGTAATGGCGCCGCCTGCAATCGGTCCTGTACTGTCGGGTATGACAGAGGGTCTTTTGCGTCTTGTGAACGGCGACTTTCCCGGACTGCCAGTGATCGTCAATGGCACACCTGCCTAATTGAGTGCAGGGTTGATGCCAAAGCTGCAACACTGAATAAAATCAACGGGTTAGCTAAGAAAATAGACAGTTGGAATAAATACGAACAAAGAGCCAACAAAAGAGTACGCACCAAACTGGCCCTTTTGATCGAAACACGCACTGAAGTGGGGAGGCACTGCAGGGGGGAATAATCAAAATGGTGCACCTTGGACAGCTTTTGCGACAAAGTACTGTGGGTTACAATCTGGTGCCAATAACGATGAATTACTGAGCGAGGAGTTGCCTGTGGCTGCGGATAAACTGCAACAGCTACTGAAAGAACTGCAACAACAGGGTGCGGTTGTCAGCAATGACCTGCGCAGCGCCCTGGAAGTTTCCCTGGACAAGTTGCCACTGGTATCCCAGCGCGAGTTCGATACCCAGGTGGATATTCTGCGACGCACCCGGGAAAAGCTGGCGCGCCTGGAGGATAAAGTGGAAATGCTGGAACAGGTCCTGGCCTCAAGGGACAACAAACCCGAAACCTGAATCCTCGGCTGGTGATTTCCAGGATGAAACTGTGAACCTCTCAGTTACCCATGCCCGTGCACAGCTCGGGGTATCTGCCCCATTGGTCACAGTCGAGACACATCTGGCCAATGGCCTTCCCGCCTTCCATATCGTCGGCCTGCCTGAGACAGCGGTGAGAGAGAGCCGCGACCGGGTACGCAGTGCTCTGATCAATAGCCATTTCGAGTTTCCACAGCGCCGTATTACGGTCAATCTCGCGCCCGCCGACCTGCCCAAAGAAGGCGGGCGCTACGACCTGGCGATCGCCATCGGTATCCTCGCGGCCTCCGGACAGGTGCCCTGCGAACCTCTGCAAAATTATGAGTTTATCGGCGAATTGGCACTGACCGGCATACTGCGCGAAGTCAGTGGCGCCCTACCCGCAGCGATTGCCAGTACCATTGCCCGGCGCAAACTGGTGGTGCCACAGGCGTGTGGTGCCGAAGCCGCTCTGGCGGGAGGCGAAGTCGGCAGTGCCGCTTCACTATTGCAGGTATGTGCCGAACTGCACGGGCGTGAGCCCCTGCCCCGCGCCACTCCCAAACCGCAAGATGCTGATATACATTGCGCCGATCTTGTCGATGTGCGCGGCCAGCTAAAAGCCCGGCGCGCCCTGGAGGTGGCTGCAGCCGGTGGCCACAACCTGCTTTTTTACGGCCCCCCCGGCACCGGCAAAACCATGCTGGCCAGCCGCCTGCCGGGCATACTGCCTCCGCTCAGCACTACCGAATTAATCGAGGTGGCTGCCGTCTACTCCAGTGCAGGCATGCCTCACCAGAGTTTGCGTCCTTTCCGTGCGCCGCATCACAGCGCCTCGCCAGCCGCGCTGGTGGGGGGCGGCAGTACACCGAAACCTGGTGAGGTCTCACTGGCCCATCGCGGCGTCCTGTTTCTGGATGAAATGCCAGAATTTCCCCGCCAGGCACTGGAAATACTGCGCGAGCCTCTGGAAAACGGTGAAGTGCGCATCTCCCGCGCACAAGCCCAGGTCACCTTTCCCGCCAGTTTTCAATTGGTGGGCGCCATGAACCCCTGCCCTTGTGGATACTTGGGGGAGAACCGCTGCCGCTGCACACCGGACCAGATTGGCCGCTACCGCAACAAACTTTCCGGACCGCTGCTGGACCGTATTGACATGCAGGTGGAGGTCAGCACCATGAACGCCGCTCAATTACAGGACGCTCCCACCGGAGAGCCTTCCGAAGTGGTGCGCACGCGGGTATGCACCGCCCGCGAGCGACAGATCCAACGCCAGGGCAAGATCAATACCCTCTTACAGGGTGTCGAGTTGGAAAAGCACTGCGCACTGGGAAACAATGAAAAGCATCTGATGAGACAATCTATAGAAAAACTGGGGCTCTCTGCGCGCAGCTATCACCGCGTACTCAGGGTCGCGCGTACCCTGGCAGACCTTGCGGGTGCTGAAAGGGCCTATACGACGCATATTTCCGAGGCCCTTGCCTACCGCAACCTGGACAGACGCCGAGCCATTACGGCTTCGATCTAGCATGGCCTTATAAAAAACACACCGCAATTTGTCACCTGAATTGGGCCAGCCTGATCGATGCCAAGCAGCTCCGGGTGGCGCATCAGGTTAAAACGCATGAAATCTTTTACTCAATAGCGATAGGTTTTTTCGGTTTTCCAAGTCAAATACTTTGACCGCATAAAGTTCTGCAATCGATGCATAAATCTAGAGGAGATTTTCGAAGCGGATATAGGGATATTCTTCATTTAAACCTACCAAAGCTTTATATACGTACAGTTTTACAGGAAATATGGCCAAATGTAAGCCGGAATATTGTTCATCACGACCTTTATTTTGACAGTAGTGAGAATTGTGCCGAAAAACTGCTCAGGTTCAACCTTGATACGCATACCATTTCATATCTGTTAATTAAATTCCGTAATTCTATTCAAATTGAGATATGCCCTGTATACTAAAATATCCGCCTTTGCCAAGCTTTCCCCAAAGCCTCCAATTACCTTTAGGGCCTTCAAAAGTTAAATACAAGCAGTCCTGACATTCTAAGGGTGAACCGAACCTTATTGCGGTTAGTTTTAAATCAGATCCATCTAACCCTAAATACGACTCTCTAAACTCATTAAAATTATAGTATATCTTTTCAAGAAAATTTAAACCGGAAAAAACCTTTTTAAATTCATATTTAGATTTTCGTCCGGATTGCATAAGCTCATAAATACTGATAAATTCACGAACGGACATGCTGGCAAATTCATTTGATAGATACACGTAAACAGCGCTGTTTGTATCCACGGATTTGATTTCCAGCCCCGGTGTGCCTTTCGGAAATGCGTAAAAAATGGAATCCCCTTCCTGATTGTCAACCCACTTATATTGTATTTCTGCATTCTCAATCTCAGACCGCCAAACAAACGAGTAACCAGAGTAATCCATTCTATGTATAGAATAGTAATCGACTATTTTCTCTGCTGGAGTTCTCATCCATGTAATGCTGCAAACACCATCAGATATAATTTCACAAAACGTGATCGCCTTATCTGCGCGGGAATTCAGCGCCGCAATTAACATACAAACACTAAATAAAAATCTAGTTTTCATTTCAATCACCATAATGATCGAGGAGCCATCCAACCGCTTGGCCTGAGAATTGCCTTGTTCTAGGGACTCCATCTCGGTGGCTGTAGGACATCAATCTTCTGGTATAATTAGCTTGGTACCCCAGCCCCATGGCGTGGCCGAATTCATGGGCTGCAGTGGTATCGAGTCGAGTAGTATTAAGTGTTATGACAGGCTTATTACTAAAAAATCTTGATATTACACCTACCCTAGCATAATTTCCGTAATCACCATCCAACCCGAGAATTCTACTATCACCAACCTTTAATCCTAAATCATAAGCCTGCCCTTCTCCAGCAAGGCTAAAATTTATATTGATTTTTTCATGCGCGTTAACAACGCTCGCCATTTCAGTTAAAGCTTGCCCACAGTCCGCAGCGCCATATTGACATTTAAGCACAATATCACCAGTTAATACCCCATTCTCATCTCTTAAACTTAACCCGGTATCTTTAACACCGTTGCGAATATCTGTCGGATCATTTTTAGAGTGTGGGCCGGAATCGGCCTCCAGCTTCTGGTCAAAATGCCCCATCGCATGCCGCGCCCCGGCACTCAACAAACCGCCTGCAAAACCATCTTTAAAACGCCCACCCAAAGCCTTTGCCGCTGCACCACCTGCAAGCCCACTGGCCACATAGTGTCCGGCAACCCCTAGTGACGTTTGGGCCAATGCGTCCCCCAGGCCGCCGCTAATCCCACCAACCACCATCCCCACTGCAAAGCCCGTCAGCACATCCCCTATAGGAGCCCCATTGGCCAAACTGATGGCTGTATTGAGGTATGCCAGCGCCTGGAAATAGATCTCTGCGGCTGCTGGTGAGGCCACTATCGCTATGGCGATCCCTACCACAGTCGATAGGCCCGGTACCGCATTGAGAACTTTGCCCACTGCCTGAAGCTGACGCTTGATGCCCTTGAAAATCCCCTTAGCTACTTTCTTTATTCCTTTCCAGGCTTTTTTAAAAATTTTTCCTATTTTTTTAAACAGTTTCTTAAAGAAATACCCACTAGGGTCTGTATAGCTTAAAGGGTTGTTTAGCACATATGTGTAGCGGTTTAAAGCCTGTAGGTTCGTTCTGTCCTGGATAAACGGGTCGGCACTGAGAAAGCGCCCTATCTCGGCATCATATACCCGCCCGTTCATATGGATCAGGCCCACACCATCCAGCTGTTCATGACCGGTAAAACCCTTGTTGGTAATGCTGGAGGCCAGGTCCCAGGGGTTCAGGGTCAGGTTGTCCCTCTCGTACGCCGTCATACTGGCCCAGGGCTTGTTAAGCAATTACCCCAGTCTTGCGAGACTCGGTGCCCGACACTTGCCCCAGGCATCAAAGCTGAACTCCTCTACTATGTTCATCTATTCGTCAGTAACTGGAAGCCGGCAATGAACCGCTTTATGATCGAATTTGGCAACCGCCTCACTGATAAAAAATAAGCAACTGGCAGGGGCGATTACGCAGAATCATTTATACTCTTCGACAGTTACCTGCCGGGGCTTTGGAAATCCTATCTCCCTCAGTAATTCAATAGCTTCCCTAATTTTCCAACACCATAATACTTTTTATCTTAGATAATACCCCGCTATATGCCGGACCAAAAGTATGGGAGCTTGCAGTATTCTTAATCCTATTTGTGTTGTTAAATAGCCCCTGTAAAGATACATATTTACCAGAGGCATCAGTGAACTGATTTTTCATGCTTTCATCAAAGCTACTAGCATCAATAAACACAGCACTTGAATTATCCATAAATTTATATTTTTCTTTGCTTACAAAAAGCATCGTACTTTCCCGATGAAAATAAAGAACACCCACCACCTCCACATTCCAATCATCATAATCTTCACCAACTGTTATCAATTCGAATACTGAAACAGGTGTATAAGCAAACTCATCAAAAATAGCATTCACATTTATTGATAATAAAAAAATAAGCCCAAGAAATATTTTTAGGTGTCTAATTTTAGAAAGCATAAGTTCACCTATTTATATTTACTGTGAGGCGATAAACTACGCGACAGAGGTGACCCATGGCAAGACCAAAGAAATCAACCAAAACCACTCGCAAGCAATACTCCGAGGAGTACCGGTCAGAGGCCCTGGCACTGGCGGCCAAGGTGGGCGTAAGCGCTGCAGCCAAACAGCTCGGCCTGCATGCCTCCCAGATCTACGGCTGGGGGAGTAAGGCTAGATTACACCAGGATCGAGGAGATGCCGAGAAACAGCTAGCGGCTGAGAATGCCCGGCTGAAACGGCAGCTGGCGGAGCAGGCAGAGGAACTGGCAATCTTAAAAAAAGCCGCGGCGTACTTTGCAAAGAGCCTGAAATGAGGTACGCCTTCATGCAAGAACACAGGCAAGAGTTCAGCGTCAAGGCAATGGTGCGGGTTTTGAACGTATCCCGCAGCGGCTTCTACGACTGGGTAGCCAGAGGAACACTCTGTTCCAAGCGACAGCAACATCGGGACCAGCTGGATCGCCTGGTACAGGAGTGTTTTACGGCCAGCAAAAACCGCAGTGGCGCTCCGCGGCTGACAAAGGAACTGGCAAGCCGAGGTAATGCGTATAACCGTAAGACAGTTGCTGTCAGCATGCGGCGGCAGGGACTGCGGGCTAAGGCAGCCAAAAAGTATAAGGCCACTACCTCCTCGAAGCACAATCTGCCGGTGGCTTCCAATCTACTGAAGCAGAACTTCAATGCTACGGCGGCGAATCAGAAATGGGTTGGGGACATCACCTATTTATGGACAGAAGAAGGCTGGCTATACCTGGCTGTAGTGATAGATCTCTACAGCCGCCTGGTTGTCGGCTGGGCGAGGTCAGAGCGAATGACGGCCACACTAGTCTGTGATGCTTTGCGTATGGCCCTGTGGCGACGAAAAATGCCTAGGGGAGTTATCGTGCACTCTGATCGGGGGAGCCAATACTGCTCCCGAGATTATCAGTCGCTAATCAAAGCGCATAATCTGGAATGTAGCATGAGCGCGAAGGGAAACTGCTACGACAACGCTTGCGCAGAAACATTTTTCCACTCACTAAAAGTAGAATCGATTCATGACGAACGATTTCCAACAAGACTGGCGATGCGTGAAACGGTGTTTGAATACATAGAATTGGATTACAATCGAACCCGCCTTTACAGCGCCAACGGCTACCTCAGCCCAGAAGCGTTTGAGGCACAGCAAGCTGCTTAATGGCGTGTCCGTTGCTGGTGGGCAAGATCAGGAGGTTTTCGGTACGAATTTGCGGATCATGTGCGAGTTAAATTAGAATACGTGAATTATTTAATAGGCGAGATTGGGCAATACAAGCTTGGAGATGGGGAGCGCATTGTTTTTGATTTGAATAACTTGGGCGCTTGGCAATTTGGCTTGGCTTATATGTTTTAAAAAATAGCCCCTACAGATTATAATTCTGTAGGGGCCATTTATTTATCTCTGTTCTTTAATTAATGAAATTAGTGCCGCCAATTGTTCAAGCCTAATAACATTTTCACTACACTTGCTTAATATAATTTCACTACTGCCTTTTTTAACAACGATATGCTGTGATCCATAAATATATTGCATACCACAGCTCGTTATTAATTCCGTAATAGCACCAGTCGAATCAACTTTGGGAAACCCGGCATAACCAACTGCATTTAGCTGAGGGACAGATTCCCCTTTAAGCACTCTGAGGACATCTAACGTCAGAGAAACGCTTTCGTTACCTTGTCGTAAACCATCTTTTTGTATTGCGCTGATTGCTACTAGATAGATACCTTGTGCTCCTTTGTATACACTTTCTAAACTGTCATCTTTTGAAACACACATGCAAGCTTTCGCGGGAGGTGAACTAAAAATTACGATAGAAGCAACAAAGCCAAAAATAACAAGGCTATATCTTGGGTTCTTAAAAGACATCAGTTTTACTCTCTTCAGCTAATCTTGTTTTAACCATTCGTTGTAATACTTTAGGGCTTATTTATTTGCAAATAATTCGCTATACGGGGTGTTACCCGGTTTTGCAACGTGCGCTCTTTCATGTAAAGTAACAAATACTGCTCTTTCAAGACCTGTCTTAAATTCCATTAGCCGTGTCTGATTGGCCCGCCAGACAATTCTATGAGTACCTGGACTAGCAACGCCATGTCCGTATTCAATAGAACTTATATAATTCTTTGTTCCGTCCGTGTGCCTGATGATTGTAGTTGAGGTACAACCGTAAGTCATAGTTCCGGCACAATCTATAGATTCCACTCCAGAATAGTGCCAATCCGCATCGCCCCCAGGAGCGCCTAGACCATCAGCTATCATATCAGCTTTTACCATAAGGGCTTGTTCAGTTTCTCTATCATTTAACTTTGTATAAGTTATTCCTTCCTGTGATTCAGCAGCTTCTTGTACGGCTTTTTGATTAAAATGCCCCATCGCATGCCGAGCCCCGGCACTTAACAAGCCTCCGGCAAAGCCATCTTTAAAGCGACCACCCAAAGCCTTTGCCGCTGCACCACCTGCAAGCGAGCTATAACCAATTTTGGTGTTTGAAGGTTTGAAAGAAAGCAGCGTATCTGGTTGATTTGTTGTCGCCAAACAGTCAACCAACCAGGAATACGCTGCTATGGATAAGAATACCGTTGTTGAGTTTGCAGGTCGACATGAGACAGTAGATCCGCTAACTGGGCTATTACGTCGAGGGGCACGAGAGCTGCTTCAGAAGGCAGTGGAGGCAGAGCTGTCGACCTTCATGGAGGAGTTTCAAAACCGCCGCCTGGGTGATGGCCGAGCGGCTGTAGTCCGCAATGGATACCTGCCAGAGCGTGATATACAGACCGGAATTGGCCCGGTGAAAGTGAAAGTGCCGAAGGTCCGGAGCAAGGACGGTAAGCCAGTAACCTTCCGCTCAGCTTTGGTGCCGCCAT
>NZ_JBLBUB010000018.1:29964-109973 GCF_047289955.1 Microbulbifer jejuensis | reverse complement strand
TGGCGGTAAGGGTTTCTACATCGGAAAACAGGATATCGCTGTTGCGCGCTTCTTTACTGTTGCCGGTCAGTAACCACTCGGTACCATCGGCTCCGTTGACCGTGTCGATACCGCCAAGGGCATCAACGCTGCTGATACCGCTAAAGGTAATATTATTGGCCATCAGCGCATTCAGGCCGGTAATTTCGAACCTGTCCTCGCCATCTGAGCCCACCAGGCTGTCGCTGCCTAAACCCGCATTGACTGTATCCAGCTCACTAAAGTCGATACCCGCTGTATTCAGGGTATTTATGCCTGTTATGGTAAACAGGTCATCCCCACTGCTGCCGGTTAAAAGCGCTGTAGTTGCACTGAAAATTCCATCGAATGCAAGGGTGCCAGCTAGCAACTGGTTATCGCTGCCAGTCAATGTCAGGCCATCAATGTAGGCAAGGGCATCAAGACTGTCGCTGCCACCCCGGCCCTGCACTGCAGACAGGCCGGTAAAGCGCATTTCATAGCTTTCCACCTCACCGCCGGCACCCAGGGTAAAGGTATCGCTGTCGGCAGTACCCAGCAGGTTGGCATTTCTAGCAGTAAGGGTTTCCACCTCAGAGAACAGGATACCGCTATTGCGCGCCTCTTTATTATTGCCAGTCAGTAACCAGTCGGCACCATCGGCACCACTAACACTATCCTCCCCGCCACCGAGATCCAGTGCCTCAATACCGGTAAAGGAAATATTATTGGTGGTAAAAGCATTATCATCATCCACCGAAACCGTATCGGCATCCGTCCCCAGCGTAAATTTATCAAATCCACTTCCCGCTGTGACATTGCCAGAATTGGAAACAAGAATATTACCCAGCACATTATCTGTGCCTGCAATCTGGGATGCATCAAATGGATTAATCCCTACAGTTAGGGAGAAATCGGCAACACTGATACTGCCTAAGTTAACAAACGATCCCCCTGAGTTTGCAACCAGCTCGCCATTGCCTGCAGAGATGGACCCAGTTTCAGAGATCTGTATACCGCTAAAAGAAGATAAAGTAAGACTATTGGCAGAATCCCACACCAGGGCACCAGAGACAAGAATACCTTCGGAGAAATCTGCTCCCGAACCGGGGGATACGTCCCCATCAGGCCCATTGGCTGTATCCTCATCAGTTACTCTTATTTCAATATTAGTAGTCTCTAAATAAGTGTTAATACTCGATGTTGAAATACAATTTGCAGAACAAGAGTCAGCAATTTCCATCCAGCCTGGATCCAGTAGCCAGTCGCCAGTATTTCCGCCACCATAGCTTGCGGTGGAAATAAATAAAGAGTCTTCGTCAAGGTAGAGATACTGCTTTCCGGAGGTTTCTATAAAACCCCCATTGCCGCCAGATTCACCAGACTCAGCGCGGATACTGCCGGCAACATAAGTGGTGTTGTCAGCCCAGACAATAACTTCACCACCATTTCCATTTCCTCTACCACTGACATTAATTTCAGCCTCAGCAGTTAGCCTGGCTGTTTGTGCATTGCGGATATTGGGATTGTCACCTTGATAATCACCACCGATCAGGACTTTACCTCCAGAGACCAGCCCTCGCGCATCTATAACACCACGAACAAGGACTTCATCACCGAGCACCATAACCTGACCGCCGTTACCATTATGGCCCTGAGCAGTAATGACACCGCTGTGCTCAGCAGTACTGCCCTCCATTACTATCTCACCACCAATGGTGCCGGATGCATCCAGACTACCGCTGTTGACAACACCGGAACCGGAGCCGAATAAACGAATCTTCCCCCCACTGGTGTCAATTCCACGGGCGTTTATGCTCCCTTCATTATTAACTGCAGCAGTGAACAGCCCCCCAGAGACACTGGCTTCCATCAGAACCTGGGCACCATTTATTGTGCCCTCATTCAACACCGCACTATCCACCCCAAGTTGGTTTTCCATTACCTCTTTGGTTACTTTCAGTCCAATCAAACCGTCAGTATCAAAGGTAAGGAAAGCTTCATCGGCCGCTGCCAGACTTACCAGGTCGGCTTGAATTAATCCTGTAGAGGTGTTTGTAACCTGCTTACCAACAAGCACCACACTGGCCGCATTAATGAACCCTTTATTGATCACATATCCTGCAGAGCTGCCTTCACCTTTAAAAGTAAAGTCGCCATTTATAAAATCCTCAGGGGCCATATCAAGCCCGGATGCAGTAAGAGCACCCACATTCACTGTGGCACTCTCTGTAAATAACACACCTCGAGGATTCACCAGAATCACATGCCCATTAGATTCAAGGGTGCCACGAATCGTACTTGGGTTTTGATCAAGAATACGATTAAGCACAATAGAAGAAGCATTGGGCTGCAGAAATTTAACTAACTCTTCCTCGCTTAAATTGAAGGAATCCCAATCAATTGATAGTAAATCTGTAACCTGATTAATAGTCGTTGTAGTGCCGTCCACATCAATAGCGCCACTGCCACCAGTTACAACACCGCCTTCAGGGCCAGCATGGACCAGTGGGCTTATCAGACCAGCCAAAATTCCAGCACAGGCCAGACGTGATAGCTTAATTGCACGAGTTATTTTTTTTAATTCGAGTTTTTTTACTTTAGTATTCATACTGGCACCTGTGAAGATCCGCCAAATCTGTTTAACTTTAAATGGGTCTTATAAGTCAGTTGTAAAATACAGAAAAATCGGTATAGATCGTTGGCTGGTCTTCGCCAACCGTTAGATCAGATATAGAGGAGCCAGAATCCAGTGGCCACGCAACAGAAACCTTGCTGGAGAACCTGTCATTCCAGTTAAATTTAAATAACATGCCAGCTCCCGAGAACCGGGCCCAATCATCCTTCAATCCGGTCTCATAATTGTTCACATATCCATACCCGATATCTGCAATAAGAGCCACTTGTAATAGGTCATTTAGGCGCTGCCCAAAAATCTCCGAATCAATGACTTCAGGGAAATTCATATACCATTCAGCAGATAAAATGCCACCCCGGTCTGCGGAAAAATCTCTCACAGAAAATGCCCGGACACCATTGGCTCCGCCTAAGGACAACTGTTCGAATCCCGGCAAGTTACTGTCGCTATATTGCGCCCGGCTTTTTAATATCAACCTTGAATGATCATCAGAAAATGGCATTGGTAAAAAGATCAATGAACTGGCATTTAAAGAAAGCTTAGTGAATCTATCTCCCCTTCCTTTCTCAACTGCATTTTGATGTTCGCCATATTGCAGCGTGGTATTCACTATATTCAACATTGAAAGAAATCCACTCGAAAGGCTGTCTACATAGAAACCAATCTCACCGCCATACACGTGATCGTTTGTGAAACCTAAATTTATACCTGGATTTGAAATTGCACCAATATCGGTATTGGATTCTTTGTCAGACAGCGCAAAGGTACCGGTAAGATTGAAATCCCGTGATCTCTTAAATTTATGATCAATTGAAACGGTATAACTCCTGTTGAGACCACTGATCTCCAATAGATTGATTACATCGACTTCATTTTCATCGTTATAAAGATTGAATTCATTGTAGTCAGCAGATAGCTGTACTCTGGTACGGGGGCCAATCAGCGGGAAACTGTATTTCAACTGCGCCAATTCCGAGCCCAGGGAATCATCTGAGTCAAGATTGGATTTCAGATAACCAACTGTCAGGGCATCACCAATACCCACGGGGTTGAGCCAGTCTATGGTTGCATATGCTCTCTGGTCACCAGTATAAAGAGAACCATGATTGTCCACCCTGAAAGAGGCTCTCCAGTTATCGGTATCGCGCACTTTTAAATTAAGCTTGGTCTCCCCGGGATTTTCTCCAGCACTGAAATAGCCCGTTACATTAAGAGCAGGCAGATCATTCAGTAAGTATAGCCCTGTCTCAATATCTGCGTGATTCACCAGTTTTCCACGCTGATACTCAAAAGGATCAATCAATTTCTCCTGCGCGTATTGATCGTTTTCATCAGCAACAACCTGCCCCAGTAAACCCTCTTGTACAGTGAGCGTTACCACACCGCTTTCCACATCCTGCGCAGGAATTTGAACTTGAGCCAGAAAAAGCCCTTGACGCCGGTAAAAATTGGTGAGTTCTGCTGCAATCTCTTCAAGATCCGCATAGCTGAGTCCACGATCTTTATTTTGCCTCTCAATAACACCGACAAGTTTTTTTAATTCTGCAGGGTCAAGCCCTGCCGGATTAAGCTGGACTTTCATACCATCAAGCAAGATAGCAAGCTCTTCCAGCTCCTCTAAGGTAAAACCACTGGCAAGGCGCTTATCCTCTTTCATGAATTTTATGCGCAACGATTCTGCTAGTTGTTCAATGGTTTCGCGATCAATGCCAAACTCCGGATAATCCTCCAACCTGTGAAACTGGAACTTTCTTACTGTAATCCTTGGCCCTTCATTACGCCGGGAAATCTCGGGAATCTGGGTATTAAGATTTGGATCTTCTGCTTCATATGTGCGCTGCAGAAAATCTTTTGTGATATCCGCTTCGTTTATCGTAGGTGTATTCTGGTCGAATGCATCCCTTACACGATTGCGAAAACTGGAGTTCTCTTCCTGAGCCTGACTTGGCGTTAGCGGTAGCACAAAAGTGATACTTAAAAAAAACACCAGTTTGATTTTTTGAAGTCCAGGCATATCCTCCCCCCGCGCATTTGTTTTTGAACCATCGACTTGATCGGCACTGTTTCCGTTTGCCGGAAAATGCCAATACCAATCTGATTAATTCACATCCCTGACAAGCCGGAAACCCGTCAATGCATCTGCCTGGCCACCGTGAAGCCGCTTGGTTGTCGTCAGGCAGCGGCTCATGGGATCTTTGCGACTGCCACCAAGCGCCAGCAGCTCGCCATCGGTAGCGCGCGCCCACTCCTGAACATTGCCAACAGCATTCACCAGCCCAAATGCGTTGGAGGAGCCTGCCTGAGCGGGCACCAACTCAGCACCCTTTTCAATTCCACCGTATTTCAGATGGCAGTTGCGATCGGCAGCTTCTGCCTGGCCTTTCGCGCTGGCTGCAGCAAACCACTCCTGCTCAGAGGGCAGCCGGTAAGCGTAGCCAGTCTCCTCACTTAACCAGTTGAGATACGCTTCAACATTTGCCATGGCCAGATTGGTTGCCGGAAAATTTCCGGCTCTTAGGTCCAGCACCCCACACTGGTCGGTGACACGGCAGAAATGCTCAAGATCGCTGTTGCTGACTTCGTATTTACCGACGGCCAGGGCCCTCCCACCTGCACCCTTAACCACCACCATGGCGGGTCCCAAACTGCCATCGGCGAGGCGATCATGGCAACTATAACGATCCCCCCTGCCCCCACTGCCTGGAGACAGGTGCCCGCAAAAGTCCAGCTTGAAATCCCTGAGCGGTTGATAGCCGGGTAACAGCGCCCTGAACTGATCTAGCAGGGGCTCTGTGCGCACTGGGTCCTCTGCACCAAGGCGGGTTGCGCAGTTGCTCAATTCTGCACCAACCACCGGACGTATCTGTCGGGCCTTGACGCTATCCAGCTTTGCCAGGTGCGACAACTGTGTCCCCACACTGGCCACATTCATACCGAAGCCGCAGGTCAGGGCACCTTCCATATCATCGAGCACAGCATCAATCTGCCCCTGTTTCCTGGCCGCTTCCTGCCTTCGCTGAGTGAGCAGCTCCTGCTGGTGCAAACGCTCAGCCTCACGCTTGGCCTGCAATCGTTCAGCCTCAAGACGCGCTCTCAGGCTCTCTCTATCCCTGGCAAGCTGGGACTGGATCACGGCAGCTTGGCTTGAAACTCCGTACCAGTTGGCTGCGCCGTTAAGCATTACATCGGCCTGATCCAGGTTACCCAGATTCAACTGGCCAGTTGCTGCAGCCAAAAACAGCTCAGATACCTGGCGTCGCGTGGCATCCGGAAAAGCCTCATCCCCCGGATTCAGCTCGGAATACTCTTTCAGTTCCAGTTGAAGATCCCTCTCCCAGGCCGGAGTCAGAATGCTGAGGCCAATGAGTCTTGCTATCGCCTCTTTCTTATCGGCGATACGCCTTTGCAAAAGCTCCTCTTGTAACTTCCGCTCAAGCTCAGCCTTCACTTTAGCCTGCTCAACGGAATTTTGTTGTTGCAAATGGTTGTAGCCTACTCCTGCAACCACCAGCATCACTGCAAAAATGCCACCGAGCACCCATTTCCAGGTATTACTGACAAAAAAGGACTGAACAAATTTCTCTACAGTATCTGTGCGATCCTCTCGCCTGAGTTCAAGAGCCGACTGCAGAGCACGCCACTGCCGCCGGCTCAGGCCCTTGATACGGCCGGGCCTCAGCTTTTGTTCAAAAGCCTTTTCCGCCGGCACCTTGTTGTAAGGGTGACGCCCGCAGAACAGCTCATAGACAACACACCCCAATGCGAAAACATCATCACTGGGCGCTGGCTCACCCCCCTTTAACATCTCAAAACTGGCATAGGCCGGGGTCAGGGCGCCCAGGCTGCCGGCATCAAATACGGTAGTTTCACCACTCTTAGCGGCCAGCCCCCCTTCGGATACGGCCCGGGCAATACCAAAGTCGAATACTTTCGCTCCTTTCTTGCTGGTAACGAAAATGTTGCCTGGCTTAAAGTCAGAATGGACGATCTTGTGGGAGTGGGCATAGATCAGGGCCTGGGAAACGTCCCTAAACACTGTGCGGGCCTTTTCAGGCCCAAGCCCAATGTCAGCGTGCTCGCGCAGTAGCTTGTCCAATGGAGCACCCTCAAGGTATTCCATGGTCATAAACACACGTTCCCCATCGCGATCAAAATCATAGACTGTTACGATATTGGGGTGGGCCAGAGTCTGGGACTTTCGCGCTTCGCGCTGCAAGGCTATGAAAGCATCCGGGTGCTGCTGAAAGTCATCATTCAACAACTTGATGGCTACATAGGGCTCGCTGTCACTGGCTTCCAATTTGCGACGATCAAGGGCCTTATACACGGCCCCCATACCGCCAACACCGAGCAGCTTGTCCAGCTCGAAGCGTCCCTTGATAACAGTCTTGGTTATTGCACCAGAAGGCAGGGGTTCAGATGCATTGGAAGTCTCTGCAAGATCTACCGGCACACCCCCCGACATTCGGGTCGCTTTTTCCCGCAAGCCAGCGTGCTGCTTTGGCGTCGGGCTCAGAACAGTGGGGTCAGTTCCAGGTTTCAAAGCCTCAGGGGGCGTTAAAGGCTCTGCACCTCGTACAGGCGGGTGATCATTGGCCCCGGTAAACTCTTGTTGAACAACGACAGTGGAATCACTATCCCCTGCCAGCGTATCAGCAGGTTGCCCGCGACCGGGCGCGGCGCTACCCGGTCGGACAATACGCGTCTTATCGTTCAATTCCGTCTCCGTGGAAAAACACTATTGCGCTTCCAAATGGCATCACAGTAAATAACTAAAAGCTGTTCGGGCAAGGTAAAAATAAAGCGCAAAGTATAGCGAACTGGCCAATATGCAACAATGAAGCAATATTCAAATATATTTTCCTATTGACTTTCGCATGGCGTGTCCACACAACAGTCACGAGAACCATTGTTCACCTGTCTGTTGCTGCAAGCAATTACGCAGCATTACATATTAAAAGTCATTGTTCGATTTTTTTTACTTAATAAACATTCCTGCTCACAACCAGCAGCCATGTTCGGCTTTTATAATTTCCGCAACTTATCCCTGCTATCCATCCGACAGCCAGCCCCTTGGCAGGGGAAACCCTCACCCCGATAATTGGTGGCGGAGTCGAATACGCTCAGCAGGCGTCATCCTGATAGACATTGGGTAATTTTACATAATTGGTGCCAGAGTTGATTTAATAAAAAAAAATAAGGTTTTTTTTTGTTGCGCCCTCTGCTTAAATCCCCCCAGTTGCCACTGCGATGCTGGTTCAACAGAAGCCATATCGCAGAGGTAAGGGATTAACCACCAACACCATCAGCCAAATACAAAGAGGGACTCCCCATGGCTATCTACATGAACTTCAACGACAAATCTCACAAAGGAAACGTTACCGCGCAAGGATACGAAGACTGGATCGAGGTAGACAGCTTCAACTTTGGCGTTGGCCGCGGTATCACTATGGAAGCTGGAGCCACATCTAACCGTGAAGCTTCTCGCCCCAGCCTGAGTGAAGTGACTCTTACCAAGCGTATCGACGCCGCTTCAGGCGGTTTGTTTAAGGCCTCTGTGACCGGTGATGAAGGTGTACCCGTGGAGATCCATGTAGTACAAACCGGCGCCAACTCCGTGGAAAAGTACGCTGTTTACAAGTTGGACAATGTCCTGATTTCCTCTTACAGCATTGGCGCCTCAGCGGGCGGCCCTCCGCAGGAGTCGATATCCTTGAGTTTTGCCAAAATTGAGGCTGACCTCAACCATGCCGACAAGACCAACAAGAATCCGAAAAACATGCGGGTTGGATACGATCTTACCACAGCTACCCCGCTTTAACCTCTTCGGTTTCTTTCGAATACTGTGCGGTGGCCTGCAGAATTCTCTGCGGCCCCGCTTTTTGGGTCTTTAGCTGAGCGTTTTATGAGCCCTCACCTAAAGACCTGCTGGTCCACGGTAAATTTTCTATTCTCTAAGGCACCGTAGGGATAGTTGGGGCTGCCCATGGCTACACTCAATCAAGACAAAAGAATGATAAAAGTCGACAGCCCTGTCGGCACCGATGCGCTGGTTGTGACAAATTTACAAGGGGAAGAGCATATATCAAAACTCTTTCACTACGAAGTTCATCTTATTTCTGACAATCATACCATTGCGCAAGGCGAGATCGTCGGCAAGCCTATCACCCTCTCTATTCATCATTCTCAAACACCACGCTATATTAATGGCTTCGTCACCCAGTTTTCACTGCACGATGTCAATTCCGAAGGCATACGCTGTTATAGCGCCATTATCCAACCGGGGTTATGGTTCACAAATCTCGGCAGCTCCAACAGGATTTTTGAAAAAAAAAGTGCCAAACAAATTCTCGAAGAGGTACTCGGTGAGTACAGCCGGGTCATACGGCTTACGCTGAAGTTAAGCGCTGAATACATTACCCGTGAATACTGTGTCCAATTCGATGAGACCGATTTCGAGTTTGTCAATCGTCTTATGGCAGAAGAGGGCATCTCCTACTATTTTAAACACGCCGACGGACAGCACGAACTTATCTTATGCGATGATCCTCAGGATTTTTACGATTGTGACAGTGAACAGATTGGGTATGCTGGCGGAGGCAGCCATCCGACCAAAAATACCATCAGCAATTGGAGGCATAACTTCAATTACCATAGTGGCGGTTTTGAGCTTAAGGACTACAGCGAATTCACCGCAACAAAAGATAATAAGCAGCAGGTAAAAACAACCAGCAAACTCAACGATGCTGCAAATTATCTGCGTGGATTATATGGTCTGAATCATTTTCAGGCCGATGGCGAGCATAAACATAAGTTTACTGACAACTACCACAAGGCGCTGGCCGAGCGCGCCATGGAATCCGATGAAGCCCTATTCGATGTGAGCCATGGACGCAGTGACTGTCCGTGCTTTAGCGCTGGGGGGCGTTTCCTTTTTGATCATCCTCTGTCTACCGAAAAGGGCAAATATCTGATTACCGCCATACATATCTCCGCCGCTGACGGCAATGACAACGAAACACACTTCCACAACACCTTCAGCTGTGTACCCGCGGCCGTATTACCGCGCCCGGCGCCCAATATCTGTGCAAAGAAAATTCACTCCCCCCAAGTGGCACATGTATTGGAAGTGAAAGCGACAGCCTCCGATAGCTCTCAAGACCCCTATACCCAACTCAAGGTAAAGTTCCCCTGGAACTCTCGCCAGAACAGCTGCTGGGTACGGGTTATGCAGTCCTTTGCTGGTAAAAACTGGGGGGCCAACTTTGTACCCAGGGTCAACCAGGAGGTTGTCGTCAATTATATTAACGGCGATCCCGATCGCCCTTTGATCACTGGCGCAGTCTACAACGGCGATAATCCCGGCCCCAATTACACCGCCACCCAAAGTGGCTGGAAGACGGAGTATGAAGGCAGTACTTTCAATGAATTCAGATTTGATGACAAGAGTGGCAGTGAAGAAATTTATATGGAAGCCGGTAAGGATCACAACTTTGTGATTCACAACGACCAATCCGGAAAAATAGAAAACAAGCAGGCTCTGGAAGTAAAGCAGGATCGTAGTATTACTGTTACCGATGGCAGCGAAGTAGTCACTATTGCCAAGGGAGATCAGAAGCTGAATGTAGACAAAGGCAATCAGGTTGTCACTATTGGCTCTGGAAATCATACCCTGAAGATAAGCCAGGGATCTCAGACAACCGATGCCATGGGTGCAATAAAGATTTCTTCAAAGGCTTCTATTGAATTAAAGGTGGGGGGCAGCAGTATTAAACTGACCCCGGCAGGCATCACCATAAAGGGAACCATGCTCTCCTGTAAGGGGGATGCCTCCGCTGAGGTAAAAGGGGGCGGCATGCTCACCCTGAAAGGCGGCGTCACTATGATCAACTGACGGGAATCGAAACTCAATGACCGATTTGATCAAAGTACAAGCACTTACAGCGGCAGAGCTTCTCAAGAACTTTGATGTAAGTGAGGAAGCTGAAGAATATCTGGTGCCGGATACGGCACCAGAGGTCAGTATCCATCAATTGGTAAATGCCGGCCTATATCCGGATGCGATAAAGTTACTCGCCCATGGCCTGCCCAAGCGTGAAGCGGTATGGTGGGCTTGCCTCGCGGCTCGGGATATCCAAAGCCCGGCAACCGACGAGGATAATGTCAATGCTCTGATCGCTGCGGAGAGCTGGGCCAAGAAACCCAACGAGGAAGCCCGCTTGAAGTGCAAGGTTCTTGGGGAAAAAACCAGGCACAAAACACCGGCAAGCTGGGCGGCAACCGCCGCCTGCTGGTGCCACGGAAGCCTGGCAGCGGTGGGGGAGCCAGCGATTGAGCCTCCGCAATACCTGTATGCACACGCCGTAGCCGGCAGCGTTACGTTGGCAGCCGTTTTATCTGACCCTGTTGATCCCGGCAAAAGGTTTGTTCGCTATATTGAACAGGGACTGGATTTGGCTCGTGGCGGCGACGGCAGAGTGAAGGACTGAAGCATGGGCAAACCCGCCTCACGTATCACCGATATGCACGTTTGTCCAATGGTTACAGGTACCGTTCCTCATGTCGGGGGACCGATCCTTAGCCCCGGCGCCCCCACCGTGATCATCGGCGGTATGCCTTCAGCAACCGCCGGCAGTATCTGTACCTGTGTGGGGCCACCGGATACGATTGCCATGGGCAGTACCACCGTCATGCTGCAAGGCAAACCCGCTGCACGGATGGGAGATACTACAGGACATGGAGGCAAAATCGTTGTTGGCTACCCCACTGTGTTAATAGGTGGCTGACACTACTAAAAATTACACCTGTCTATCTTCTCTATCACATTCAGGTACACCTTAGAGCAGCTCTCGCTTCAAAAAATAAAAGGACAATTATTTTCACGCGTCAATTGTCATTTAACTGGCAAAGCCTGATTGAAGAATATTATTACACATCCTTAGCAAAGCGCTTGGGAACGTTCGAAGAAGGCGTGAAAGAACCACTCACTGACAATAGAGAATTAAAAACAGCCTGGGATCACACCCACGAACGATTCGGAAATGGACCTAATCTCTTACAATAAAATTAAAAATGAGAACAACCTCAAAAAATAATTTTTTATATCTATAATATAATCAATTATTTTCAGAGGACTGATACCAAACCATAAAAACAACAAATAGTTGAATTATTAGACGTACAGCGTAGATGTCGTTGGTGGGGCACTCCATTTTGCCGGCATGCAATGTCACAGAAGTTTATGCTGCAGAGTGTTTTCCTTGCCAGGAAGGGATTCTTCTATCAATTACACCTCAAGTAGTAATGAAGTTCACTGTAAGAATAACCAATCAGGAAAGTTATATCTATGCACAAAAAGAGGTTTACTGTAATTTTTCTATCATTGATTTGGCTTAGTTTCTCTTTTTCGGAGGCGTCTAACGGAATGACATTTTCAAATCCTTTAAAGGCATGCACTTTTTCTGAAATGAACCTCAGCATCACCCTGAATGGAAAGCCGGCAGCAGGTGCAAAAGTTATTCGATTGGTGGACTGGAAGACAGAATCTGTCGATACCTTTATGGCTGATGACAGTGGCAAGGTCCAACTTCCAGCCAAATTTGAAAGCTCTATTACACAGGTTTTACCAGTAGAATTTGTATCTTCCCAGGTTATCAATGTGCAATATATGGATCAAACTTACAAGATATGGGTATATGCAAAAAGAAATCCAAAAGAGAATTCCGAGCTTGCAGGGAAGTCATTTAGCCTTACCTGCGAACTGCTAGATGACCCTAAAACAGAGAGAGCATTCAATTCATTACTAAAGACATCATGCAAGTTTATCTGATCATTTACACAATAAGGGTGATAACAGGATGCTTATGCTTACTCCAAAATATAGTGCCCAACTCGCCGCGGATATCTACCTGGTACAAAAACCTGGCACACAGGAATTGTTTTATGATGCCTATAAAGAGGATCTTGAAGTTGATGAAAAAACAAATAATCAATTAAGCGGAAAAACCGGAGCTTTTTTTCTTCTTAAGAATACCCATACCATGGGTATAGCCGCTTGTGGCACCGGCCGATTTAAAGGTCAGGCTTTTGTCGCATTAAAAGGCACTTCAAACGGTTATGATGCACTCACAGATATCAATGCGGGAATAAAGAGGTTCCATACCGGTGGTGCCGTGCATCAGGGGTTTTATTACACCTTTGAGTCCATCCTGCCCCAATTGCAGCAATTTACACAAGAAATGCCCAACGAGATCCATACTATTCATTGTGTCGGTCACAGTTTGGGTGGTGCTCTTGCGACTTTAGCCGCCGATTGGCTATCTTATAATAGCGGAAAAACAGTTAAACTTTATACATTTGGCAGCCCGCGAGTCGGTTTGGATCACTTTTCCAGCAACTGCAAACGCAGGCTTACCCCTGGCAATATTTATCGGGTTTACCACCGCGATGACCCGGTGCCCATGGTACCTACCTGGCCGTTTATACATGTGCCCAATGGGGGCGTGGGGGATTTTCAATTACCAACCTCCAACCATAGCCCTATTAAAAGCCATAGCAGCGCAACCTATATAGCTTCTGTTTCCCCGAATGACTCTGGACTTGATTGGAATGCCATTAAAAACAGGAAACCCAAACAGAATCTGGAGAGAAGCATTGAGGCTTGGCTGAGATCCGATGGCATACTGTCACTGACAATAAACACCGCCTGGATCGCCGGAGAGGCAATGCTTTGGGTATTAAAAAAGATTGGACACTTAGCCGGTATTTCTCTGGTTGTTGCTGGCAGCACGACCTTCACCCTGCTGGACAGGCTGGCAATCTTTCTCCATAAAGCCTATCAAATCAGCAAAGATATTTCCTTCTGGGTAATGCGTCTGATCCGCAGACTGGCACAGCTGATCGGTATGACGATTGTAACCGGGGTAGATATCACCGTTTCATTTATTCGCATGGTTTTTTTGCGTCTACATCGCGCCATCTCCGATCTGGTTATGCGGGCCGGACGTACGATTCACTAATCTTGACTCGAAAACAGCGTAGCAGGGAGACCTCTCTCGTTATAGGTTCACCTCCATTGTGAAAGCAAATTGATTTCGCCCCTGAAAAATGCTCCCATTTTGCTGTGGCCAGCGTCATCAAACGGGCATTTAAATAGTATTTCGTCTTCTATTTGATCGTTTTATTGACGGTGCGGTGCAGCCGCAGAGAAGCACTTGCACCTGCACCTGAAGGCTTGTCCTGGCATATGACCTCCTGTTACAAAGCCATGGCATTGTTGGATTTTCATGGGGAGTCTATATTGAGATACTCCAGATATCCGCAATGCTTTTTATAGTGGCTTTTGAATCCTCCATAATAGGACTGCCAGCAATTAAAAAGCCCGGCAAACAATATTACCGGGCAAATACACCTTGACGTATTTAAATTACACCCTTACATGCCTATTATAAGGATTTGGGTTTACCCTGAAGTTCCGCCAACCGCATTTTTATCTGTTGATTTTCAAATTCATCGGGAATTTCAAATATCAGCGGTTTTGCAACCCGTGTATAGTATTCCGCGTCCTTTTTCTGGTAAAGCTCTTCCGCCAGCCACTGGGCGATATGTAATTCGCGCGGCGCCCGTTGATAAGCCTTTTCCAGTATCTCCAAATATTTTTCCCTTGGGAAGTCCAGCATCTCCATCGTCATGGCCAGGCCAAACCAGTGGGAGGCTTTCTGGGGTTCTTTATCCACCAGATACGTAAATTCATCAGAGGCCCGCTTCAAACTGTGCAGATCCCGCACTTTATTGGGCATCATGGCCTGCTGGTTCACCGTCAGCCAGGCATGTGCACTCAGGTACCAGGGCTGCTGGCGATCATTGCTCGGTACACTGGCCAGCAAGTGGCTGGCTTGGGGGAAGTCACCCATACGTAGATCGGCACTCGCCTTGATGGAGACCAACTCGGTATTGTAGATACCGGTGTGCAGTGCGTAGGCCATCAAGTCATCCAGCGCCTGTAGGTTGTAACCGGACTGGGCGATAAACCCTGCCAGCACATTCACCGCCTCCCTTTTTGTCAGGCGTTTAACCTCCGGGGTGGACTCGAGAAAGTCCGCGGGAATTTCTCCGGTCACCGTGTCAAATTCACCCAGTTCGTATGCAGCGGCGTAGGCCTTTTCGATTTCCGCCAGTGTCATGCCGAGTGCCTCTTCCAGCGCTAGCACCGGGTCCGCACCATCGTTGTACGCCTTGATAAACTGATTAAATTCCTCCTTCTTGCCACTGGTCATCATCAACCAGTGAGACAGCAGCCAACCACTGGCATAGACATCGGATTTGGCTTCAGCATCCGTGTTGTATACCGTGGCACGCAACAACGGCTCCAGGGGCATCAGGCCGGTGTACATCAGAGTCAGGGCACGTTCTTGCGGAATGTCCCCGAGTTCATAGCGGCCCTTCTTTGGGAAAGACATTGTCGCCATGAACTCAGCAAAGCCTTCGCTATACCAATAGGGGAAGTGGGTGGTGTTGCCGTTGTAACTGAGGAAATGGGTGTACTCGTGGAAGAGAAACTCGCGGGCTTTGAGCTGGCGCTCGGCACTGCGACCATCCAGATTGACCAGGGCATAGCTGCCCTCTGCCGAAGTATCAAACAGTCCATTGGTCATTTCTGCCAGTTCAGCGCCCACAAGGCTGGCATAGGTATCGCGATCCCCGGCAGCATAGATGGTGAACTTCCGGCTGTCGGGAGTCGCGTCGAGTAATTCAATCGCCACGGCGCGGTAGCGTTCAAGATCGGCCACCAGGCGCTTTACGGTCTTGGGATCGCCATCGGTAATGACCCGGAAGTGGTCACTATCCAAGGCATACCAGATTTCCTCCCCCAAATACCGGGGACTAGCACCGGCAGTCAAGACAAAACCAAAATAAAATACTAAACAAACAGCTACGCGGGAAACCATAGTTCAAGCCACCGAGTCATTATTGCCGGAACCCTCCCTGGCACACCCGTAAAGCTTACACACTACCGGTTTTTACTGGCTAAAAAAAGATCAATTTGATCATAAAACAGCAGATTCGTGACTTTTATATGACTGGATATCCATAAATATATCGAACATATCAAAAGCAATAGCGGATGTCGGTAGCGACAAGCAACGAGACAAATCTCTCAATTTTGCCTTGATCCACCAACAAATAACGGCCAAACCTCTATCTTTTCCTGTTGACTAGATGTCAGTCTTTGGTCAAAAAATAAAAATGATTCAAACAGATGAGAGATAAAAATGAAAATAATTCGTTTACTGGCGTTGCTCAGCAGCGCCCTGATATCAACCCATGCCTGGTCGGCACCGGAGTATATTGCAGACCTGGATATCACTTCCTTTGACGGCACCCTGCTCGATGCCAACCTGTTTGTACCGGAAACGCCCCCACCGACAGAAGGCTACCCCACGGTCATCTTTACCAACAGCTGGGCCCTGGATAAGCACCAGTACCATTTCCAGGCCCGGGCATTGGCGGAAAAGGGCTATCTGGTACTAAGCTACTCCACCCGCGGTTTCGGCCATTCCGGTGGCCTGGTGGATGTGGCCGGAGAGAATAGTATCGCCGACGTCAGCGTGTTGATCGACTGGCTCGAAGCCAACTATTCCGTGGGCAAACTGGGCATGGCAGGCATCTCCTACGGTGGCGGCATCTCGCTACTAGGCGCTGCCCACGACGCCCGCGTGAATGCCGTCGCCTGCTTGTCCGGTTGGGCCGATGTGGTTGAGGCGCTCTACCCCAATGAAACCGTCAATCTGGTTTGGGGCGGTCTATTGGTCAATACCGCCTTGCGCAAGGAACCGGAACTGAACCAACTTTGGGCCGATCTGCGCAGCGACCAGAACCTGGGGCAAGTGATCCGCTTTGCCGCGCAGCGCTCGGCCATCAGCTATGTCGATGCGTTGAACGAGCACGGCACTGCGGTACTGCTCTCGAATAATTTCGCCGATTACCTGTTCAAACCCAACAGTATGGTTGACCTCTATTCCCTCTTGGAAGGTCCAAAAAAGCTGTTGTTAAATCCGGGTACCCACGCCATTACCGAAATCCTCGCGGGCAATGAGGGCCATATCTGGTCCACCAGTTTCCGCTGGTTTGATCATCACCTCAAGGGTGAGCACAACGGCATCGACAGCGAACCCAAAGTGGATATGACCGTGCGGATTAGCAACAAACTGGAGCGCTACGAGGACTACCCGGTAACTGGCGACAGTACCACCTGGTACCTGCGGCCGCGCTTTACCCTGTTCAACAACGGCGGCATGACGGGCGAACGCTATGACGGCTGGCGCTGGACCAACACCTTCCACGGGGGCTCCGACACCTTCGCCGGTACCGGTATCCCGCTGTTATCCGACGCCCTGGAAGGCTTCGGCATCCCGGTTTACACCCCCATGCTAGCCATTAACGGCTATTACGCAATTGAATATCAATCCCCAATCCAGTGGCAAACCCTCAGGATTCGCGGGGTGCCGAGGCTGGAAATGTGGATCGAACCCAGCAGGGAAACCGTACAGTTGAATGCGCATCTCTACGATGTCGGCCCCCTGGGGCTGGGCCGGCTGATCACCCATGTACCCGTTACCCTGCGCGCTGGCAGGGCGGGAGAGCAGCAGAAGATCGATGTGGAGTTGTTCACCACCAGCTACGATGTCCCCGCCGGTCATCGGGTGGTGCTGGCCATTGATACCCAGGGCCTGATCTACCAGAAGCCGCAGGACACCGCTTACCGTATCCGTGTACCCTACAGCAGCAGCGAGGTCTCCAGCCTGACGATCCCACACCTCTGAGGCAATACGCCAGATTGACCTTTCCCCGGCAGACTCTGCCGGGGATTGAACTGCCCTGCTGATCGACTCGTCTCACCACAGCGCGTAATTTCTCACCGAGCCGTTACAATGCGCTTTTTGATCGAATACCCACACTTATGAATAAGAAGATTCCCTTTGCCCTGCTGGCCGCTGCACTGCTGTTCACAGCCGCTCGCGCCCCGGCGGAAATGACTCCGGAACCGCCTCAGCAACCAGCCGCCGCGGAAATAGCGGCAACGGATTACAACGACGCCCCTGAAGGCAAACTGCCCAAGGGCGTGCGCCCCCTTGCCTATCGCCTCGACCTGCTGCTGGACCCGCGCCAAGGGTCCTTCAACGGCAGCGTTGCGATCGATATCCGCCTGACCGAAAGCGCAGACCACCTCTGGCTGCACGGCAAGAATCTCACTGTAAAAAAAATCAGCGCAGCGCGGAAAGACGGCCACACAGTCGCGGCTTCTTACCGCCAGATCCTCGACAGCGGTGTGGCCGCGATCACCTTCGCCGAGCCTCTGCCCGCCGGCGACTTCACCCTGCGCATCGACTATAACGCGGCCTTCGATCGCAACCTCGCTGGCCTGTTTAAGGTAGAGGAGCAGGGCAATGCCTATGCCCTGGCCAAGTCCGAATCCATCCAGGCGCGCAAATATCTGCCCGGTTTTGACGAGCCCGGCCTGAAGGCACCCTTCTCTATCAGCCTCACCGTGCCCGAGGGTTACGCCGCCATCAGTAATGGCCCGGAGCTGGCACGGGAGCCGGCCGGTGCGGGCCTTGAGAAAGTCACCTTTGCCACCACCCCGCCCATGTCCACCTACCTGCTGTCTCTGTCGGTGGGCCCCTTCGACATGGTGGAACGCCCGGCCATCCCGCCGAATAAATACCGTAGGGAACCTATCCCATTAAGAGGTTTTGCGCGTCAGGGCCGCGGCGGGGATATGGATTACATTCTCGATATTACACCGAAAATGGTGGAAACCTTTGAGACCCAGCTGCAACGTCCCTACCCCTTCAGGAAGCTGGATATTATCGCTGCCCCCCAGTGGCCCAGCGGCGCAACAGAGCTGTCCGCCGCCATCACTTATCGCGAACAGCGCATTCTGGTGGGAGACAATCCCGCACCCGGTACCCGCCTGGCGCTGGTGGAGGTGCACGCCCACGAGATCGCACACATGTGGTTCGGCAACCAGGTCACCCCCCCCTGGTGGGACGACCTGTGGCTGAAAGAGGGCTTTGCCACCTGGGGTGAACCCCTGGCACTCACCATTATGGAGCCCGAGGGTGGTCACGATCTCAACGCCACCACCTACGCCATCAACGCCATGCAGCTCGACTCCCTCGCCAGTACCCGCGCCATCCGCGAACCGGTGAAAAACAACAACACTATCCGCAACGCCTACGATGCCATCACTTATTCAAAAAGCCTCGGCGTCATCAATATGGTGGACAGCTACTTCGGTGCCGAACGTTTTCGCCCGGCACTGGGCCGCTACCTGGAAACCTTTAGTGGTGGTGAGGCGGACTCGCCGTCTTTCTACAAAGTGATCGGTGAGAAAACCAATACCCCGGAACTGACGGAAACCTTTCGCAGTTTTGTCGAACAAAAAGGTGTCCCCCAACTGGAGCTGGCACTGGCGTGTGCCGAGTCGGGCCGTGCCAAACTGCGGGTACACCAGAGCCGCTACAAACCGCTGGGCTCCCCCATTCCCACTAGCCGGCAGCAATGGAACATTCCCTTCTGCTACAAAAGCGATACTGGTGTGCAACACTGCCAGATGCTCACACAGGCCGATACAACCCTGGATATGTCCGGCGACACCTGCCCCAGTTGGATCATGCCCAATGTGCAGGGCAGTGGTTACTATCGCTGGAACCTGCCCGAAACCCAGTGGCAGGCACTGGTGAAGCGCTTTGACCAGTTTGCCCCCACCGAGCAGCTGTCGATAATCGACAGCGCCTTCGCCGCCTTTGAAGCCGGCAAGCTGTCGGACACCTTGCTGCTTGAGGTGGTGCGACAATCTGCCGGGGCAGACAAGCGCCAGGTGATCACCATGCCGCTACGCTACCTGCGCAAGTACCGCAATAATTATCTCGATCAAGCGCAGCGCGCTGCATTTTTGAATTTTACCCGCAGCCTCTACCTGCCGCACCTCAACAGCAGCGCCGACAGTCACGACGCCGACCGGCAGATACTGCACAGTACCCTGCTCGGCTTTATGGCCCTGGTGGCTGAAGACCCGCAAGCGCGCAGGCAGTTAATGGACATGGCCGGCGCCTTCACCGGCTTTAAAGTCCCGCGTGATCCACAGGCTCTGGACTCAGATCTCTACGCTGCTGCCCTGACGGTTGCGGTGCAGGACGCCGGCGGGGATTTTCTCACACACCTGGTCAACCTGCGCAGCGAGTTGGATGATCCGCGCTTTGAAAGCGCCAGCGCCAATGCCATCGGCAGCAGCGACAACCCACAGCAGCTGGAAACCCTCCACAAGCTGGCACTCAGCGAGGATATGGGCCCGCGCGAGGCTTTTGGCCTGATCCAGTACGCTTTGGCACAGCGCCGGGTACAAGCCCAACACTGGGCCTGGCTACAGCAGAATTTTGAAAAGGTGGTGGATAAAATCCCCGCACAAATTCGCCGCCGCACCCCCGCTTTCGCCAACACTTTTTGTGATCGAAAGCGCCTGGGGGAATTGCAACAGCTGTTTGCAAAGCATGGGGATTTAACCCCCGGCTATGAGCGCAGTCTGGCCCAGACCGAGGAACGTATTGCACTGTGCATGGCACTGCAGGAAAAGGGCCGCTCGCTGATGGAGGCGCTGCCCCAGGCGATGGGCACAGTGGCAGATAGCCGTTCCTGAGCCCACCCGACCGTGCCCAAATTGAATCCCCCCTCCGGCATCCCAAGGGAAGCCTGGGCGGGCGGGGACCATGCGCAAATAAAGCCGGTATTGACTTTTTACGTGGCACTGGGCTGGTTTTTACGATATCAGGGCTTGCCCTGATTGATCTCTGAACCGGGTCAACGCCGAGATCAGCTCTCGGACTCCGCGCGGTAGGCATCGGCGTCCAGCATATTGTCCAATTCGCCCACATCCGCAGGCTTGACACGGTAAAACCAGCCATCGTCATAGGGCGAGGCATTCACGGTCTCCGGCGCCTCTTCCAGGGCTTCGTTCACCGCCACCACCTCGCCGGTTACAGGGGCGTAAATATCGCTGGCGGCCTTTACAGACTCAACCACACCAGCCTCATCACCAGCGGCCAGGGCATTGCCCACTTCCGGGGTTTCAACGTACACCACATCCCCCAGAGCCTCCTGGGCGTGATCGCTGATACCGATGGTGATGGTACCGTCCTCTTCCAGCCGCGCCCATTCGTGGCTGGGCAGGTATTTCAGTTCATTGCGGATTTCACTCATGCCGTGACCCCTTGATAAAGCCTCTGAATATATGTTCTTACCCACGCACCCAGCTGCGGTGCGATGCTCAAATAATCGATTTGCCGTTGCGCACAAAGCAGGGCTTAACCACCTTGACCGGCTGTAGTTGCCTGCGGATTTCCACTTGGGCGCAATCACCGACACCCGCCGGCACCCGAGCCAGGGCAATGGAGTGGCCCAAAGTCGGTGAAAAGGTGCCGCTGGTAATGATACCGCGGTCTTCCGTGCCGTCTACCACCACTGGCTGGCCCGCGCGCAAAACACCACGCTCTTCCAGTACCAGGCCCACCAGCTTCTGCTTAACCCCTTGCGCTCTCTCCTGCATCAGCGTTGTGCGACCGATAAAATCGCGATCCTCCGGCGTCCAGGCCAGGGTCCAGGCCATATTGGCCTGCAATGGCGAGGTGTCCTCGTCCATTTCGTGGCCGTAGAGATTCATCCCCGCTTCCAGGCGCAGGGTATCGCGAGCGCCAAGGCCGCAGGGCACAACACCAGCATCGGTCAGTGCCTGCCAGAAGCCACTGGCCTCTTCACCGGGCAGCATGATTTCCAGGCCGTCTTCGCCGGTATAGCCGGTCCGCGCCACAAACCAGTCGCCGCGGGCCACACTCTGAAAAACCTTCAACGCGTCGATGGCCACGTCCCAGTCGTTACCCAGGGCCAGTTTGACCCTGCGGATGGCACTGGGTCCCTGGATGGCGATCATCGCCAGTTGCGGGCGCTCGGCCAACTCGATACCGAAGGGCTCCGCCTGCTTTCTCATCCAGGCGAGATCTTTTTCGCGCGTCGCACAATTCACCACCAGGCGATAGCCGGGATCGCGCAGATAGACAATCAGGTCGTCAATCACACCACCCTTTTCATTCAGCATGCCCGTGTACAGGGCCTTGCCGGGGTTGCCATCCAGTTTGGCCACATCGTTGGCCAGCAGATAGCGCAGGTAGTCGCGGGCACCGCTGCCCTCAATATCGACGACCGTCATATGGGAGACATCGAACATCCCTGCCTCAGCGCGCACCTTGTTGTGTTCTTCCAGCTGAGACCCGTAGTGCAGTGGCATATCCCACCCACCGAAATCCACCATCTTGCCGCCCGCGGCGACATGTGCGTCATAGAGAGGCGTTGTGTTTCCCATCGTCAAATCTCAGTCTGCCAGGTTGCGAAGCGGCGTATTCTAGCGGCTTGGGTAGCGGCGTTACCAGCAGGCGCCCCCGCGCGGCAGATCTGCTCAGAAAGCCCTGCGGACACCGGCAGTTAACCCTGCCCAGATCGTCGATAGCCGCCAAAGATTCCGCTGGGGCCTTCAACCATCAGCGCACTTGCGGATACAGAGAGGCAGTCCGGACGGTGCAGGTTTCCACTCTCAGGGACAATCGGAGCTGACAGGGAGGAATCACTCGTCGGGATGACCCCGCCCTTCGCCGGCACCCTCGGTGTCTTTTTCCTGCTGGGTAGACTCATCCACCTTGAGGCCATACCTTTTCGCGCGCCTGCGCCACAGGCGCTTGGCCAGTGCCTGCCGGTCCGGTGTCTTGTCGGCCTCATCGACGATTTCCTCGCCGAGCAGCGTCTCCAGCAAATCCTCCAGGGTCACCAGCCCCTCAAGGCCACCGTACTCATCCAGAACGGCACTGATCTGTACCCGCCGTGACAGCATTTTCTGGAAAGCCTGATAGATGGTGGCGGTTTCCGGCAGCATCAGCATATCGCGGCGGTATTCGGCCAGTTTTCTGTGCCGCTCCCCCTTGGCATAAGCGAGCAGTAACTCCTGTTTGAGTACAAACCCCACGACACAGTCGGGGTCGCGATTTTCAAAAACCGGGATACGGGAAAAACGGCCTCTCTCTACCTCCTCGTAGGCTTCACCCACCGTCTCATCCTGGGGCAGGGAAAACACCACGGTGCGCGGCGTCATCACCTCGCGCACCGAGTGATCGCGCAAGGTAAAAAACAAGTTGCGCAAAATATTCGACTCGCGGGGCTCCAACTGCCCCTCCGCCTCGCCGATCTCCGCCATGATCGCAAACTCATCGCGGCTGAAGCCCGTCAGGGTGGGGCCGTGAGAAAGCCCGCGGGTCAGCCACTTTGACATTTTTACAAACGGATACAGCAACCACACCAGAGCGCGCAGCACGAAAGCGGTAAAAGGCGCCAGTTGGCGCCAGTAAAGCGCACCCAGGGTTTTGGGGATAATTTCAGAGAATATCAGGATCAACAGGGTCAGGATCGCCGAGGCAATGCCCAGGTACTGGCTGCCGAAAACCACCGCAGCCTGAGCACCAGCGCCGGCGGCACCGACGGTGTGCGCAATGGTATTCAGGGTGAGAATAGCGGCCAGGGGCGCATTGATATCCGCTTTGAGTTGGCGCAACAGTGCTCCGGCCCTGTGCTCCTTCTGCTCCAGCAGTCGCACGTAGGGTGTGGTCACACTGAGAATGACCGCCTCGGCGATGGAACACAGAAAGGAGAAGCCGAGGGCAATCAGGATGTAGGTGATTAAAAGGCTCATAACTTACGGGCAAAAGTGGCATCAGGGTTGAATTTTCGCGCACCCCCCAGGGCGCAGTAAACCAGGGCAATCACCAGTCCGCTGAGGAAGCCACCAATATGCGCTGCATTGGCCACACCCACGCCGGTAAAGAAAGTCACAATGCCCAGCGCACACAAGAGTAACCAGATCAGTGCCACGGCCGGGATACCATTGGGGACATCCCGCCACGCGGGCTGCCAGCGCTGTATCACCAGTACAGCGCCCACAAGCGCGTACACCACACCGGACATACCGCCAAAGCGGACCTGCGGCTCCCACAGATACTGGGACAAATTGGAGATAACGGCCCCGAGCACGACCAGGGCGACCAACGCCAAACTCCCTGTGCGGGCCTCCAGGGGCCGGCCCAGTATCCAGATGCCCAGGGCGTTAAACAGGGCATGGGGCAGGGAGAAGTGCACCATCGCCGGAGTGATCAGGCGCCAGTACTCCCCGTGCTGCAGGTGCCATGCCAGGGAGGATTGCACAGACAGGGGGCTGCCACTCTGATTCGGAGTGATCAACAGGACATTCGCGGAGTTATTGACCAAAAGGACCCAACCGAGGAAACACAGCGCAATCAACACCAAGCTGACAGGGGTCCGGGCCAGGGGGAACACGGGTAAAACCGAGCTTGCCGGCGGCGGCCCGGCCGGCTTGTTGCCAGTGTGGCTTTCAGGGCTTGGCTCCGGGCTCTGTGGCGGCTGTATTCCGGTCACACCGGACCCGGAGCTATCATCGGGCGCGACGCGCTGCAGCTGCACATCATCGAAATTGATCTCTCCAGTCTCCCAGCGCTGCAAGAGCGGCTTAAGCATTTGCCCGAGACGATCATCAACGGTCAGTAATAACTGCCGGTTTTTTTCCTCGACGATCCGCAATGGCAATTGATAGCGCTGGATAAAACCGACCAGTGCACCGAGATCTTTGGAAAGGGGAAACGAGTAAACTGCAATCCACTGGCTCAATTGACAAAAACCTTTTTTATTGGCTCGCCACAGGCACCCTCAGCGCCCGCCGGATGTCTTCAATACTGCACCCCTGCAGGAACTGTGGCAGCGCTAGCAATGGGCTCTCACTACACCGCCATGGCCCGCAAAATGATACGTTTCTTTAACATGGGGCTGGCGTCCACCATATTCAAACCGGTATTGCGCAGCCAGCGCCAGTGTAACTCCCCGGCGCCAAAGAGCGATTTAAAGGCGCTCATGGCCTTCAGGGTGGCGGCATTGTCTCCGCGACGACGGCGCTCATAGCGCGCCAGTACCGACGGGTGGGCAGGCTCCAGTCCGCGCGATAGGGCGCGATCAACCTCATCGCCCAGCACGCGCACATCCTGTAATCCCAGGTTGACGCCCTGCCCCGCGAGGGGATGGATACTGTGGGCGGCATCCCCCACCAGGACCGCACCAGGGCCCTGATAGTGCTCCGCGTGGCGGGCGCGCAGGGGAAAGGACAGGCGCTCACTGACGGATTCCACTTTGCCGAGCCGGCCTTCAAAGGCTTTTTCCAGGTTCAGGGCAAAGGCCCAGTCGTCCAGCATCAGCAATTCCCGCGCCAGCTCGTTGTCCGCCGACCAGACCACGGCACAGTGGTGGTCATCGCCGAGCCCGGCCAGGGGCAAAAAGGCCAGCGGACCCGTCTGCAAAAAGCACTGCCAGGCGGTGTGGCGGTGCGGCTTTTCACAGCGGGCCACACACACCAGGGCAGTCTGGTGGTAATCGGTGTCCTGACAGCGGATATGCAACAGGTCCCGCACCCTGGAGCGGACGCCATCCGCACCCACCAGAAGCCGCGTGCGCACTATCTCGGGCTGCTCCCGCAGCCCCTCCAGCGCATTGACCTGATCGCCACGGGATTGCAGATGCCAGAGCCCACAGTCGCGCCACCAGCTCTCCAGGCGAAAGCCGTTGACCAGCTCCACGTTGGGCAGTGACTTCAGGCGTGAGCGCAACGCGCTAACAATCACATTGTTCTCAACGATATGACCGAGGTTGGGCAATTGCACATCGCGGCTCGTAAAGCGCACAGAGCCGGTACCGTCGGCATCCCAAACACGCATCTCCACATAGGGACAGGCGCGCGCCGCGGAGATCCCTGCCCAGGCGCCCACCTCCTCAAGCAGTTCGCGGGAGGCCTGGGTCAGCGCCACCACGCGGGGCTCGTAGTGTTCTGCCGGTTTGAGTGCAGTTTCCGGGGCGGACTCCAGCAGCGCCATGCGCATCCCCGGGTGGCGCACTGCCAACAGCGCGGCCTGGGCCATGCCGACTATGCCGGCGCCGACAATGGCGAAATCCAAGCGGTGTCTATTCATAACAAACCCATTGCGCAGTTGTGCCGAACGGGGGCACCGTTAAAGCCCAAATCCCGCCGCCTGGCGCACAAACTCCGTGCGCAGAGGCGGTACCAGTGTCAAACCCAGCATGCCCATTTGACGCACACTCCGCAGCAGCGGGTTCGATGCGGTGAACAGCGCCGGAATACGATGGCTGAAGCCAATCGTCAGCCGCTGGTCCAGGCGGCGGCCACGACCATAAGCCGCCAACATTTCCAATTGCGACGAAGATCCCTGTGCCGGCCTTTCACCCGCCATCGCCTGTGCCAGACCGTAGCAGTCACGCAGGGTCAGATTGAACCCCTGCCCGGCCACCGGGTGCAAAAAGTGCGCACAGTTGCCGATCAACGCCACATTGCGCCGCCACTGTTCCCGCGCCAGGGACAAGCTGAGGGGGTACGCCTGCAGGGACCCCATGCGCACAAACCGTCCTGCGCGCCAGCCAAATGCGCGCTGCACCTGTTGCAACCGCTCGCGCTCGGGCAATGCACTCAGCGCTTCGGCATCCTCTTGCCCACAGGCCCAGACCAGAGCCGCGCGGTACAGTCCGTCTCGCTGCGGCAGTGGCAGCAGGGCCATAGGGCCCGCCGCGGTGAATCGCTCGAAGGCAACCCCTCTGTGGTGCCGCTGTAGACCAACAGTAGTGACCAGCGCCTGTTGTTGGTACTTTACCGTGTCAATTTCTATACCCAACTGCCGACACAGGGGGGAGTCAACCCCATCGGCGACCACCAGCAACCCGGCGGTCAGACGATGTTCAGCGCCCCCCTCGCCGGCGCGCCAGTGCAGGGTTGCACCCTCGGCGCCCATGCGTACTGTCGTCACCTGGGCCGGGGCAATAGGCTTGACCGGTGTGTCAGCCAGGGCAGTGTGCAGGATAGGCCCCAGCGCGGCATTCTCAATCACTGCTCCCAGCATACCCTCGAAACATGCCCATGGCTGTTCACCGGCAGAGAGGCAAGCGCCGAACGCCTGGCCGCGGTCGCTCACCTGAATACGCTGAATAGGGGCGCTGTATGCGCGCAGAGCGGGCCAAAGACCCAACTGTTGAAACAACTGCAGGCTGCCCGCGGCTATCGCCGTGGCACGGGTGTCGAAACTGGGCAACAGGACACTGGCCGCAGCATCCGGCAGCGCTCTTTGCTCCAACAGAACCACACGGAGTTGTGGGCAAAAATGCGCCAGCATCAATGCCAGGCTTGCGCCGGCCATGCCGCCACCGACAATGGCCACATCGGCTCGCTCTAGAGGCTCGCTCATGAGGTTTTCCCCTGGGCACAGGCGCCCAACATTTACTGCACCGGCAGGCGCAAAAAAAGCGGATTAAGCATTAACGGGTCAGTAAATCTCCGCCGTGGCGCATAGTGTACTCAATCTCTGCCACCGCCCTGGGAGCGGCCGCGGACAGGACCTGCGCACCATTATGGGTCAGGGCGATATCGTCCTCGACTCGAATGCCGATCCCGCGAAATTTCACAGGGATACGCTCGTCATCCGCGGGCACATAGATGCCGGGCTCAACCGTCATCGCCATCCCCACCTCCAACTGGCGCCAGGCGCCGTGTACGCGGTAGTCTCCGACATCGTGCACATCCATACCCAGCCAGTGGCCAACGCGGTGCATATAAAAGCGCTGGTAGTCGCCGGCTTCTATCAAACCATGCACCTCACCGCGCAGTAATCCCAGATCCACCAGGCCGCGTGTAATCACTTCCACACTGGCAGTGTGGGGGTCATCCCAGTGATTGCCAGCCTGTATCTGATCGATCGCTGCCTGCTGCGCTGCCAGAACAATTTCATAGAGGGCCCTCTGTGTGCCGCTAAAGCGACCATTGACCGGGTAGGTTCTGGTGATATCGGCGGCATAGCCGCGGTATTCACAACCGGCATCCACAAGTACCAGATCCCCCGCCTTTAATTGCGCACGGTTGCTGCAGTAATGCATGACAAGGGCGTTGTGGCCACTGCCGACAATGGTGGGATAGGCTGTTTCCCGTGCCCCGCAGTCCACAAAAGTGTGTAACAGTGTGGCCTCCAACTGGTATTCATAGAGCCCGGGCCCACAGCGCGCCATGGCGCGGCGGTGCGCATCGGCACTGATGTTTGCGGCACTGGCCATCAGGCGCAATTCCCGCGCACTTTTTATCAGACGCATTTCCCGCAGCGGATAATCCAAGTCGACCATGTCCGGCACGCCTCTGTTGCCCGGTGCCGCATCAATGGCCTGCAGATAGTTGCGAATACGTCTGTCCAGATGCGGGTAGCGCCCCATAGGGAAATAAATGCGCCCGCAGCCCTCCAAAAGCCCCGGCAAAATATCGTCCAAATCTCCGATGGGGAAGGCGTCAGCCAAACCGAGGGATACTGCGGCACCCTCGGGCCCCAGGCGCGGGCCGTCCCACCGCTCCTTTTCCGCATCACACTCCCGACAAAACAACAGGGTTTCCCCTTGCGCGCGCCCCGGTACCAGTACCAGTAGTGCTTCGGGCTCAGCAAACCCGGTCAGGTAGAGAAAGTCGCTGTCCTGGCGAAAGGGGAAATAGGTATCGCGGGAGCGCAGTTGTTCACTGGCGGACGATAAGATCGCCAGGCTGCCCGGTACCAGTTCGGCCATCAGCCGGGCGCGCCGGCGGGCATATTCCGCTTTGCCGATGCCCTGTGAATTTTTCACGCGGTCGGGTATCAGTGCACGGTAGGACCAATTCCGGATTGGCCCGCCTGTAGTTCGGTGAAGATATTGAGCACTGCAACCCGCACATACTCCTGCAGTTCCAGCAGTTGCTGTTCCGCTTCTTCCCCCTCCTCGGCATGATCCGCATCCACCTGCGAAATCGCGCCGATATCTTTCAGTGCCTCCTCACTGGTAGGCCTTATTTTTACCCCGGCACCGCCGACACCATATCCGTGTAAAAAACCCGCACACCAATGGCCCAGTGCCAGTGTACGCTCGACAATATCCCCATCCTCGCAGAGTACCAACCGAAAGGAAAAGGCGGTGTCACCCAGTTGTTTTCGGCTCTCCGCCGCCAATTGCAACAAATCCCGATTCAAGCCCTCCGACACGGCCGCCAGGCCGAGCATTTCGGCCAGCTCCCGCTGCCAGCGGTCATTGTCCGGTATGGCACCCGTCGCCAGCACACCACAGATAAAACCGTGCAACTCACTGGGATCCGCGCGGCTGCCGGCCGCGAGAATGGCATTGGCGAGAAGCGCAAATCGGTTGGTTTCAGAAGTCATGCTCAGCGCACCATTTTTTTCCTGATCGGGATGCAGTCAGCACACTGCGGCTGCAGTGACTGTGCAAAGACCGAGCTTTGTCGGAGAATTTTGTGATTGCTTGCGCAGGTGGAGCGATTGACCCACCATTTCGCCGGCAATATAGTAGCGTAAACCCTCGCAATCTGTCGTGTTGCGAGCCCGATATCGACCTCAAATGCAGGAAATATGGATAAGCTGCGCGCGTTAGAAAGCACCGTGGATGCACTGATCGTTCGCTGCCAACAGCTAGCCAGTGACAATCGTGAACTACGTCGGCAGGAAGCCGACTGGCTGCGCGAGCGCCAGCACCTGATAAAAAATAACGAGGCCGCCCGCTCGCGGGTCGAAGCCATGATCAATCGTCTCAAGGGGCTAACGCAGGATTCCTGATGGCTGACTCCGCCCAAATTCCCGAAACCGTCACTGTCTCTATTCTCGACAAAGACTACCGTGTCGCCTGCTCGGAAAGTGAACACGCCGGGCTGCAGGCCTCTGCCCGTCTGTTGCACGAGCGCATGTCGCGTATCCGCGCCTCGGGTACGGTCATCGGCATTGAGCGCATCGCCGTCATGGCGGCACTGAATATTGCCCATGAGCTGATCCAGGCAAAAGCGGAGCTGGGCCGGATTCCCCTTCAAGAGGAAATGCTCGACCAACTCAAAGATAAGGTGCAAAACGCACTGGGGGAGATAGACCCTGCAGAGCCCCAGCCATAATGGCCTGTGTCTCACAGCCCCAGATGCGACCACAGGATTTGAATTTCCGGTTAACAGTCCCCCCACTCCAGGTTATAATTACTCCATACCCTGGGGTGCTGGCCAGCAGACTGTGTCCTTGAGCCGATAATCTTACCCCGGTGGTTTCCAGCGAGTGCTGGTGTGCAGGTCCGCCATGCAGCGGAAAGCCTAATGTACTCCGGATACCGCCACCTTGAACCTTACGGTTCAAGGCCCCGTCTACAGCGGCACGCTCGGGGTTCCCTATTCTCTCCAGTCACTCCCCATAGATGAGCGAAAATAAAACGCAACTGCGCCGCCGTATGCGTGCGGGGCGACGGGACCTGAGCGCGTATCAACAGCGTCTGCACGGTCGCGCGGCCATTGCCCTGTTAAGCCGTCTCCCACAAATGAGACGCGCGCAGCATATTGGCATTTACTGGCCGATTGACGGTGAACTGGATATTCGCCAGCTGTTGCAACGCTTTCGTGCAAAACACTTTTACCTGCCGGTTCTGCCACTGGAATCGCAGCCACACCTGAGGTTCAAACGCTGGCAAGGAGAGACGCTTTCTTTTCGCAACCGGTTTCGCATTCCCGAGCCGGCAACCGGTCCCAGCCGCGCACCGAAGTTACTGGATCTGGTACTGGTACCCCTGGTGGCATTCGACCCGAACGGGGCCCGCCTGGGCATGGGTGCGGGCTTTTATGATCGCACGTTTGAACACAAGCAACTATTGCCCGGCGCCGGCCCGCAACTGATTGGTACCGCCCACCAGCTACAGTGCGTCGAGCACCTCCCCACAGATAACTGGGATATCCCCCTGGATCTGGTCGTGACGGAAAAGCGTATCTATCGCTGTCGATAACCCCTAAACAAGCCACATAAAAAAAGGCCGAACACACAATGTGAGCGGCCTTCCTTGTGAGTGCGCGGGCAGAGCGCCCCCCGGCATCAGCCTAGCGGGTAACCACTCCCTGCTGCAGAGCGGCCGGTGGTTCCGGCTCCGAGGCAAAAACCTCGGACAAGCCACTGGTGCTCAACAGTACGCCCGCGACAAAGACAATCACAGCGATTGTCAGCGCATCGGGTTTCATTGGGACCATCCTGTACGATCAATTTTGTTGTTATAGGTGTTTCGCCCCGCATATGACACAAGCCACAGCAAAAGTTCCACGACCAGAGAAGATACTGAAAATTCGCTGGAATAGTAACCGGTTCCTGCACATTTTATGGGGCTTTTGTCGCATTTTTACACAAAGAAGCCCACAAAACGAAACCCCCCGATCGGCGCAGCCGTTCATGACAGAGTCTTTTTCTCCACCGGGCCCGCTGCGGAACTCAGCTGGCCAGAAAGCAGGTATAGGCCGGGTTTTCTGTTTCATCCCAGAAGGGGAATTGCAGCTGCTGCAGTACATTCAGAAGCGCACCTCGGGCAGCTGGTGCGACCTGTAATCCAACCAGAACCCTACCAAAGGCGGCACCGTGATTGCGGTAGTGAAACAGGGTAATATTCCAACGCCCCGCCAGGTGCTCAAGGAATTTGCGCAGGGCACCTGGCCGTTCCGGAAACTCAAAGCGATATACGACCTCGTCGCGCAATCCCGGCACCCGGCCACCCACGAGGTGCCGGATATGCAATTTGGCCATCTCATTGTCGGTGAGATCGGTTACCTGATAACCGCCCGCTTCCAGTTTGCCGATCAACCGCTGCCTATCGTCATCGGCGGTCACCTGCAGACCGACAAAAATATGGGCCTCCTCGTCACTGGCATAGCGGTAATTAAACTCGGTGATAGCGCGGTCCCCCAAATCCCGACAAAAGCGCAGGTAGCTGCCGGGGCGCTCGGGTATGCATACCGCGAGCACCACCTCGCGCTTCTCGCCGATTTCCGTGCGCTCGCTGATATAGCGCAGTCGGTCGAAATTGAGATTGGCCCCGCTGCACACCGTGGCCAGGGCGGCGTTGCGACACCCGCTCTGCCCGGTAAATTTCTTCAACCCCGCCAGCCCCACTGCGCCGGCGGGCTCGGCGATGGAGCGGGTATCTTCGAAGATATCCTTGATGGCGGCACAGATCTCGTCGGTGCTCACGGTAATCACACCGTCCAGGGTTTCCCTCAACACCCGGAAAGTCTCCTCGCCGATCTCGGCTACGGCAACGCCGTCGGCAAACAGTCCCACTTGCGGAAGGCGCACCCGCTCACCGCCTGCCAGGGCGGCTCTGAGACAGGCGGCGTCCTCGGGCTCAACCCCATACACCCTGGTTTCCGGTCGCACATACTTGATAAAGGCGGCCATGCCCGCGGCCAGCCCGCCACCACCCACCGGAATAAATACGGCTTCAAGATCGCCGGGGTGCTGGCGCAGCATTTCCATGGCCACGGTGCCCTGGCCCGCGATCACATCGGGATCATCATAGGGATGCACAAAGACCAGGCCCCGTGCCTCCGCCAGTTGCCGCGCACGTGCCGCAGCCTCGTCAAACGTATCCCCATGCAGCACCACTTCGGCACCGCGCATACGCACCGCGTTGACCTTGATATGTGGGGTTGTCTTTGGCATCACGATCGTGGCGCGCACCCCCAACTGTGCTGCCCCCAGAGCCAGACCTTGTGCATGGTTGCCCGCAGAGGCGGCGATGACCCCGCACGCCCGCTGTTGCGGTGGCAGCTGCAGCAGTTTGTTATAGGCACCGCGTATCTTGAAGGAAAATACCGGTTGCAGATCCTCTCGCTTGAGCAAAATGCGATTGTTTAGTCGGTGGGACAACTGACGCATCTGCTGCAATGGTGTTTCGATAGCGACATCGTAAATGCGTGCGTCTAAAATGCGCTTGATATAGGACTTGGGCATAGCGTGTTTCGATAGCCGTTGCGGATTATTGCTTTGCGCGACTCAGGGGAGGGGAGCTGCAGGGCGCACACCTTCGGCATGCCAGTCTAAGCCCTTGCAGACATATTTACCATCAATTTTAATATATCGCGCTTTTTTATATCAAATAATGCAAGTAAGGCCGATACAATTGCTCAGGAAGCGACTCTACAGATGACCCAGGATGAATTGAAGCTGGCCTCCGCGCGCGCAGCAATCGACCATATCACCCCGCACCTGGAGACCGACTCCATCGTCGGTATCGGCACCGGTTCTACAGCGAACTACTTTATCGATCACCTGGCAGTGATCAAGGGCAAATTTGATGGCGCCGTAGCCAGTTCCGAAGCCTCCGCTGAGCGGCTCAAGTCCCACGGTGTCCCGGTTTATGAACTGAACTGTGTCGACAGTATCCAGTTCTATGTGGACGGTACCGATGAGGTCAACCCGGCACTCGAGCTGATCAAAGGGGGAGGGGCGGCCCTGACCCGGGAGAAAATTGTTGCGGCCTGTGCCGATCTATTCATCTGTATTGCCGATGAGAGCAAGTGGGTCGAGACACTGGGCGCGTTTCCGTTGCCGGTGGAAGTGATTCCCATGGCACGCGCCCTGGTAGCCCGCGAACTGCTAAAACTGGGGGGGGATCCCGTATATCGCCAGGGTGTGATCACAGACAATGGTAATGCGATCCTCGATGTGTATAACTTAAAGATCCAAAAGCCCATTGCCCTGGAAGAAACAATCAACAATATCACCGGGGTAGTGACCCATGGAATCTTTGCCAGACGCCCAGCAGACCTGTTGCTGCTCAGTACCGGCGCAGGGGTAAAAACCATCACCGTCTAACTGTGCTGAAAACTATGCGACAAAACCATAGAAAGGGGATACTGGCGGTACTGTTCACGAGTGCGGCACTGAGTGCCGGCTGTGCCACCAGCCCACCCGAGAATCCCGATGACCTCTGTTCCATCTTTCAGGACAAGAAAGGCTGGTACGCTGAGGCCAGAGGAGCAGAAAAACAGTGGGGCTCACCGGTCGCGATTATGATGGCGATCCTGCACCAGGAATCCCGCTTCGTATCCGATGCCCGCCCACCTCGCAGCAAGATACTGGGGTTTATCCCCGGACCGCGCCCTTCGGACGCCTATGGTTACGCACAGGCCCTGGGTGCCACTTGGCGCGATTATCAGCGCTCCACATTCCGCTATGGGGCGGATCGCGATGATTTCGGAGACGCTATCGACTTTGTCGGCTGGTACAACAACGCCAGTGCGCGCCAGTGCCAGATCCGCTCCAATGACACCTACCATTTGTACCTGGCCTACCACGAGGGCCGCGGCGGCTTTAACCGGCGCAGCTTTAAAAACAAGACCTGGCTCAAGCAGGTCTCTCAAAAAGTATCCGCACGGGCACGGCGCTATCAGCAACAGCTCAATCGCTGTGAATCGTCCCTGGACAGGCGCAAGAAACTCTTCGGTCTTTTTTAAGCCCTCAGTGCTGACGACAAAAATACCGGGGCCTGGCGGGAAATTACGCAGCAGGCTCCCTGAAACTGGCTACCCTAAAACTAATGTTCCAGAACTGAGGGCTCTGCTGCCTGCCAGTTCCCCCTCGACAAACCTATGAAGTCGGTAGCCCTTACGCGACGCTGGGCGCTCCCCCACAGAAGCAAAAGCGTCCATCGACCTCTGGAGAGCCCAATGAAGTTTTTTTCAACCCTCCTCGCGCTATCCGCCCTGCTGCTCACCATGCCGGTTACCCTGGCACAGCCTGCGACCCCACAGACTGAGGCATCAAAAGTCTCCTTCAGTGAACCCCAGCTCAAACAGTTTGCCAACGCCTACCGCGCAATTGTGGTGTTGAGCCGCGAGTACGCGCCCAAGCTCAAAGCAGCCAGCGATATCCGCCAAGCTGAGGCTCTCAACAAGGAGGCCCAGGCCAAAATGGTCGCGGCCATTGAAAAAACAGGACTATCAAAAAGCAAATACCAGGAAATTGCCAACAGCATCAAATCCAACCCGGCTTTACTGGAAAAGGTCAACAAAATACTGCAACAGCCACGACCACAGCAGTAGTAACCAATCCCAGCGGCACGCCACAGCCCCGGGTGTGCCGTTTTAATTCAGTTTAACTTCCAGTAACTGGCAAATAGCCGGCAGATTACGTTTCACCCAACCGCCGTCAAAAGAGCCCCAGTCGCACAGCCGGTAATAACCGTCATTGTGGCGCACACCCTCCTGAATAAACGCCACCCTGGTACCGTGACCGGGCAGCCCCTTGGCGATTATGTCTTGTATTGTGCGTCGCGGCCAGCCGGTGGCCGCTTCCAGTGCAGGGTTGTTTGGGCGGGGAATCTGTTCAATTAAATACGCAATCAACATACGCCGACAGATCGTCGGGTTCAGCTGAGTTTGAATGTGTGCTGACGGCATATGACTACTCCTTCAATACCAGATAAATTTTATGGCTAGCCCGTATGACTTACAGGTCTAAGCAATAAACGAACAGGGGACCCCAGGCCACAGACTTTTACACAAGCTCCACTCCAGCGCCACGAAAAAGCCGACAGCCACACACGGACAACTGGCCATCAACACCCGTCAGGTTAAAGGTATTTTACTTAACCTGTGCGGCAACCCACTACATTCAAACAAACATCTATTTATCCGCGCTGGCCGGCAGACTTGTTCCTTTCCGACACTCGGCGGCAATAAACCTGACTTTCTCACGCACATTACGCATAATCCCGCATGCATCAGAAAAAACACATGCACCATACACCATAATATCGAGGGCTGAGAGAGTGGAAAGCGAGACACCCAACCTCCGTGAAACGGGCCCAGGAATCCTCGCCGCAGCAGTGCGTGCCATGCTGGCCGGCGCACAGGCAGCAGGACTGAACTGCCAGCGGTTGCTGTGTGACAGTGGCATTGACCCCGCCCGGCTCGAAAGCCCGGAAAGCCGTATCGGCCGGGAAGAAGTGGCCAACCTTCTACGCCTTGAGTGGGACCTGTTGAACGACGAATCCGGCGGCTTCCTGTCACGCCCCTGGCTGCCGGGCACCTTCGCTATGATGGGCCACGCCTGTATCAGCTGCCCCAACCTGCACCGGGCATTGCTGCGTTCCGTGCGCTTTATCCACATGGTCAGCGACGACCTGCACATCAGGTTGGTGGAGGACGGAGAGGAAGCGCGGCTAGTCTTCCACCACGGTAATGAAAAGAAGCTGCCCAACCAGATCTTTGTGGAGTCTATCGCGGTTATCTGGCTGCGCTTTTTCAGTTGGTTAATTGATCGCACCATTCTGCTGGAGCGCGTGTTGCTGGCATTCCCGCCACCGGATTACAATGAAGACTACAGTGATATGTTCCCCTGCAGGCACTACTTTAACCAGACTGAGACCTGTCTGGTTTTCAGTACCCGTTACCTGCCGCTGCCTCTGGTGCGCGATGCGCAACAGCTGGCGGAGTTTCTATCCCGCGCGCCGGAGTGCCTGCTAACCCAATATAAGTCTGACCGCAGCTTTACCGGTCGTATACGCCGTATGCTGCAACAGCAAAACAGTATTGAAAATCTCGCCCTGGACGATGTTGCAGCACGCCTTTATACCTCCCCGCAAACCTTGCGCAGACGACTTAAGGAGGAAGGCAACAGCTGGCAGGACATCAAGGATTCTGTGCGCCGTGATATGGCGGTTTACCAATTAAAGCAACAGGAGACTGCTGTTGCAGAAATCGCCGAGCGACTCGGCTTTTCCGAACCCAGCGCCTTTAATCGCGCCTTTAAAAAATGGACAGGGCTTGCCCCTGGTGCCTACCGGGAGAAATTCCGCAACTATTAATCCGACAAAAAATGACTCCCCTGAACCTATTATGACTTTTGATTGGGCATGCCGACACAACTGGGTAGAATCGCTTTTATTTCCCTGGTCCATACCAGCGGGAGTCGGACGCATTTCCTTAATAGAGTGGGCAACTCGGAAAATGTTAAAGGGCTCTTGCGGTATCCAGGCAATCCGAATAGCGCTTTAGTGCCACCATTCAAAATCGGACTTATCCAAGGTACAAGCGCACCCAAACCTGCACGAATTTGACATTGTATAGCCCCTCACTCATTCTGGCTATAGCAGGAAAATCTGTAGAGATTTCTGCCACAACCTTCACAATAAAATACCACCTATTCTAAGTTGGGTTTTGGAGACTTAGTATGCACAAGATAGCAACCACTTTACTTTTGATTGCGGTAATGCAGGTTTGTGATGCAGATACAATAATAGAGGTTCCGGCAAGCCCCGAGAAAGGTTTCAATTTTCCGTATCTAATCAAACTGCCTGAAAATTTGCCGTCTGGCGATCGTCTTCGTCTTATAGTCGAAACAAATAATACCGGAAAAGTTTCCGATGACTTCTCAATTCATTATGCGGCTGTGAAAGATGCCATAACCGGAAATGCAGTCGGCCCCTGGCTATCCAAGAGGCTATCACTCCCAATATTGATGCCAGTGCTCCCCCGCTCAGAGTCCCAATGGGAGAATTATACACACGCTCTTGACCGGGATACCATGCTTGAAGACGCCAGTACTATAAAAAGAATAGATCTTCAACTGCTAGCAATGATTGAGGATGCAAAAAAAAGACTCCATAAGCGATCAGTCAATGTTGGTGATAACATTATTTTAACCGGATTTTCTGCATCGGGAACATTTGCAAATCGTTTTTCTGTGTTACACCCTGAAAAAATTGCAATAGTTGTTGCCGGCGGATTAAATGGCACTCTAATGTTACCTTTAAGCGCAATAGGGGAACATAAATTAAACTACCCGTTAGGAATAAATGATTTTGAAGACATAGCCGACAAACCTTTTAACAGAACAGCATGGTTGCGCATTCACCAATTCCTTTTTATGGGCGAGCAAGACACCAATGATGCTGTTGCATATGATGATGCCTATTCTGAATCTGAAAGAGTAATTATCCACAGTACAACTGGAAAGAACATGCAACCTGAACGCTGGCTAAACAGTCAAAAACATTATATTGATAGTGAAGCAGATGTGCTATTTCGCACTTTTCAGGGAATAGGCCACGGAACCAATGGAAAAATTCATCAAGAATTTCTGGAATTCGTACAAAAAAACCTCTAATAAACGATAAGGCATTCTACGCGGATTTTGGATGGCCGTTTCACTGACACACTGTTCCGTATCCGACCAGCTACCAAGCACTGTATATACTAGTAAGACCGGGGGAAGGAATATCCCCCTGCCAGGATCATATGAGGCATGGATGCTGATTACGAGCGTACCGGGATGTAATCACAGCGCATCCTGGGAGAGAGGTACTCTTTCCTTCCGACCCGAAAGTAAGTGCGGGAAAAATAATGGTATATGGTACTGATAGGCGGGATAATATTATTTACCTGCCGCTTACGTTGCACCAATTTTTTAGCGTGCCACCCAAACAGAATATGCTCCCCTTGGTCAAACCGTCACTACTGAAAAGTCACCACCCTTACGCTGATCTGCGGATTCTTTAATGGCTGATTTTTCTCCCCACCGACCATATCTTCTGCCACCGGCTTGGCCGAGCCCATGCCAATGGCCGTGATACGGTTAGCAGTGATACCTCTTTGCAACAAAATTCCACGCACCACATCCGCGCGTTCCTGCGAAGTTTCCTGCTCCGCAATCTCATCGCCCTGGCCTTTCACGTGACCCTCTATGGCAATTGTAACCTTGGGATTCTCCTGCAGTATCTTTGCGAGGGCGTCAATATCCGGCGCCGAGGGATTGATAATTCTGGCCGTGCGCGCCTGAAATTTCACCTGCATGGGGAATTCCCGGTTCGGGTCTCGGGCACTGCTTTTCAGATAGTTGCGCAGCTTGCTGGCAAAATAATCCGATCCCGGGCTTACCTGAACTTCGCCATTTGCCAAAGGGGAGTCTCCCGCCAGCTCCGAGGGGGACTCCATAAAGGCGGATTCCTCTGATGTCATGGAGGGTTCCTGCCCCGCCATTTCATTTTTCCCTTTCTTCATGCACATATTTAGCGCATACAGCACAAACAGTACCACCAGCAATGGAAAAAACCAGCTACTGAAACTCACTGGCTTGCGCTTTTTTCCGGAGCTGTGCAAAGCCTCGGGGCGTGGCTCCTGGGGCTTAGCATGACCATGCGTCACCAGGGATGCGCCCAACTTGTCAAAATTCGATACATCAAGGGCTTTTAAAAGCCCTTCGGGTATTTTATCCCGAATGAATTCCCGCTGTCCGATAAGAAAGGAGGCCAGGTCAGAAAGATCCATTTTGTGCGTTTTCACTTGCTCACCCAGCAAGGAGGTTGCCAGCACTGCTGTCGCATTGAGGAGTGTATTGCCGTTCCTGCCATGCAATGCCGTAGCGGTCAATTTCGCCGCCGCCTCGGTTCGGTTACCAAAAACCTCCTGCAGCATTTCTGCGCCATTTTTCTGAATGGCCTCAAATTTTTCCTGCTCTACAAAACTCTCTGACAGAGAGGACAAGTCCGGCCCGCCGGCGTCGCTGATCATATTGAACAGGTAACCCATACCGGTCTTGCTACTGGCCCTGTTCAGCATTCCAGCCAAAACCGTTGCGAGGCCGGTGTCCAGGGCAGCCTGGCTTTTTTCTGTCGGAATTCCCAGTGCCTGAGCCAGGGAGTCAATACCTGCAGTGCCCAGTGTGCCCGCCGCCAGATCCAGTAGATTTTCCGCCATAACCAAACCTCCCTGCCTGCTTGTCTCACTGTCAGAAGCGTTTCACGCCTTATCGATCCCAGACGAGAAAATATGCACAGATTGAATAGTTATCGTGTATTTTAAGAGCCAACAACTGCACCGGGGGAAACATTTTTCTCGCATCGCTAATTTATCCGCCAAAAATGCTTGGCCGACAATAAAAAAACAAGGTGCTTTTTGGAGTGTACGGCAGCCCGGTTGCCCAGTTAGGTTGAATTGGAATAACCGCCCCGGTAAATCTTCACCTGATGAATTTTTACAACCGACATCCGCGTCACCTCTGCTGGCGTCTTTTATCATTGCACCAACGGCGCACACACTTATGGTTATACCCGCAATCCGGAATAGAGAGGCCCAAACCGTGCCCACCGAAGCGTATATTTACGATGCCATCCGCACCCCCAGGGGGAAGGGAAAACCCGGTGGCGCCCTGTACGAAGTCAAGCCCATCACCCTGCTCTCCGATTTACTGTGCACATTGCAAGCGCGCAATGCCCTGGATACCGCCAGTATCGATGATGTGGTAATGGGATGTGTCACACCCATTGGCGGGCAGGGTGCGGATATCGCCAAAATTGCGACGCTGGCCGCGGGCTGGGACTGGGATATCGGTGGGGTCACCCTCAACCGCTTCTGCGCCTCAGGCGCCGAATCCGTCAATCTGGCCGCTGCCAAGGTGCGCTCCGGTTGGGAGCACCTGATCGTGGCCGGCGGGGTGGAATCCATGTCGCGGGTACCCATGGGTTCCGACGGCGGCGCCTGGGCCATGGACCCGCGCACAGCCATAGATACCGGCTTTGTTCCCCAGGGAATCGGTGCCGACCTGATTGCCACCCTGGGCGATTTCTCACGCGAGGATGTGGATCGCTTTGCCCTGACATCCCAGCGAAAGGCAGCGGCGGCCTGGGAGCGTGGCGCTTTTACCGAATCGATCGTGCCCGTACGGGACCAGAACAGCTTACCAATCCTCAACCGCGACGAGCTGGTGCGCCCGGATGCCTCCATAGAAGCACTGGCGGGCCTGAAGCCCGCATTCGCCGGTCTGGGAGACCTGTGTTTCGACAGTGTTGCCATTTCCCGCTACCCCCAGGTGGAAAATATCCACCATGTCCACACCGCCGGCAACTCCTCCGGTATCGTCGATGGCGCCGCAGCCATTTTGGTGGGCAGCGAGCAGGCCGGGCGCGATCAGGGCCTGAAACCGCGCGCGCGCATCGTCTCCGCCGCAGTTGTCGGCACCGAACCCACCATTATGTTAACCGGACCCGCACCGGCTGCGCGCAAAGCCCTGAAATCCGCCGGGTTGACCGTCCAGGATATCGATCTGTACGAGGTCAACGAAGCCTTTGCGGCGGTGGTTCTGCGTTTTCAGTGCGAACTGGATATCGATCCGCAAAAGCTGAATGTTAATGGCGGCGCCATCGCCATGGGCCACCCCCTGGGCGCAACTGGCGCCATGCTGATAGGCACGGTATTGGATGAATTGGAGCTGCGGAAACTGCGTTACGGCCTGGTAACGCTATGTGTGGGTGGCGGTATGGGTGTTGCAACCATTATTGAACGGGTGTAGGGGGAAAATCATGAAATCCATTCACCTGGAAAAAGATGAGGACAATATTGTCCATCTGATGATGGACAATCCCAACGCCTCGGCAAATGTGATGGACCGGGATTTTACCAACGCCCTGCAGGGCGCTGTTGAACAGCTGAAACGAGAAGACTATGCGGGCATTATTGTGCGTTCGGCCAAAAAGACATTTTTTGCCGGCGGCGATCTCAATTCTCTCTATGCAGCGCACAAAAATGAAGCCGAAGCTTTCTTTGCTTCCTGCGAATCCCTCAAGGCCAATCTGCGCTGGCTGGAAACCCAGGGGAAACCCGTGGTCGCGGCAATCAACGGCGCAGCCCTCGGCGGCGGCTGGGAGATCGCGCTCAGCTGCCACCAGCGCATCGCCCTGAACGCACCTTCAGTCAAGATCGGGTTACCGGAAGTTACCCTGGGCCTGCTGCCCGGCGGCGGCGGCTGCGAGCGTATGCCACGCCTGCTCGGTATCCAAAACGCCCTGCCCTTTTTACTCGAAGGCAAGCGGGTGCACGCCGAGCAGGCTCTGAAGTCCGGTCTTATCCAACAGATCGCCAGCGATGCAGAGGAGCTGTTGACCCTGGCACGGGCATTTATCCTGAGCAACAGTAATCACCCTGTTTTACAGCCCTGGGACCAGCCCGATTTCCGCATGCCTGGCGGGGATGCCAGTGACCCCCAAAATGCGCAACTGCTGGTGATAGCCCCCGCCATGCTGGAGAAAAAGACCAAAGGATGCCTGCCCGCTCCCGAGGCGATTCTGGCAACTGTGGTAGAGGGGGCTCAGGTGGATTTCGAGACTGCCACCCGTATCGAGTCCCGCTATTTTGTCGACCTGGCCTGCGGGCAGGTAGCAAAAAACATGATCGGCACCTTTTGGTTTGCCCTCAACGCACTGAAAGCCGGTGCCTCTCTGCCCCAGAAAGCCCGCCAAATGGAAACGGCCCCAATCCACAAAATCGGTATTCTCGGCGCAGGCATGATGGGCTCTGCAATCGCCTACACCTGTGCCAATAAAGGGGTTGAGGTGGTGCTCAAGGATGTCTCCATGGAGGCGGCACTGAAAGGCAAAGCGTATGCAGAAAAATCTCTGCAAAAACGCCTGCAGCGCGGTCAAACTGACGAGGCCCATATGCAGTCGGTATTATCCCGTATCCAGGCCACCGACAGTGCTGCTGACCTGGCCGGTTGTGAACTGGTGATTGAGGCGGTTTTCGAAGATCGGGCACTCAAGGGCAAAGTCACTGCTGAGGCCGAGGCCCAACTGGGCGACGGGGTCATTTTTGCCTCCAATACCTCTACCCTGCCGATCACCGGCCTGGCCAAAGCGACTTCGCGTCCCGACAACTTTATCGGCATGCACTTCTTTTCTCCCGCTGACAAAATGCCCCTGGTGGAGATTATTTGCGGCGGGGAAACCAATGCATGGACCCTGGCCCAGGCCTTCGCCTTTGTGCTGCAAATCGGTAAGACACCCATCGTTGTCAACGACAGTCGCGGGTTTTTCACTTCCAGGGTATTCGGCTGCTTCACCAACGAGGGCATCGGTATGCTCAGCGAAGGCGTCAATCCGGCCAGCATCGAAAATGCCGCAGCCCTGGCGGGCTTTCCGGTAGGACCGCTGGCAGTGAGTGATGAAGTTTCCCTGACCCTGATGGAGAAGATTCGCCAGCAGACCACCAACGACCTACTGCGTGAAGGCAAAGCAATATCCACGCATCCGGCCGATAGCGCGATAGATCATATGCTGGCGTTGGGGCGTGCCGGCAAGGCTGCGGGCGGCGGCTTCTATAGCTATCCTGAAACTGGCAGAAAGCACCTTTGGCCCGGTCTGCAAAAGGCATTTCCCCAGACCAGGCAGCTGTCAATGGCAGATGTGAAAGAGCGCCTGCTGTTTATCATGGCTATAGAAACACTGCGTTGCTATGAGGAAAATATACTGCGCAGTGTGCGGGATGCCAACATCGGCTCTATCTTTGGTATTGGCTTCCCACCCTGGACCGGTGGTGCCCTGCAGTATATCAATCAATACGGGATTACCGCCTTTGTTCAGCGCGCCCAACAACTGGCCAGGGCCTATGGCGACAGGTTTTCCCCGCCGGCGTTGCTGCTTCAGCTGATGACGTCAAAGCAACTGCTGACAGATAAATAGTTTTTCCAACCCTATTTCATGGGTGGATACCGAAAATTTTACGGGTGGTTCACACTTAAAAGTATCCGGTGGTGAGTCCATGAATTCACCGTTTCAGATAATAACAATACATGGTGGCGTTAGCGATGATACCGAGAACAGTTTTCAATGGGGAACACGAACAGTTTCGCAATACCGTGCGCAAATTCCTCGAAAATGAAGCCGAACCCTTCCACAGCCAGTGGGAAAAAGACGGTCAGGTAGACCGTGCCCTGTGGAACAAGGCCGGTGAAATGGGGTTTTTGTGCCCGCAGGTACCTGAAGCCTATGGCGGCCTGGCACTGGATTACGGCTACAATTCCATAATCGACGAGGAAGTTGCCCGCGCCGGCCTTTCCGGCATCGGCTGGGGTCTGCATTCCAATATCGCTGTGCCCTATATCATCCGATACGGTTCTGAAGCGCAAAAAAGAAAATACCTGCCCAAATGTATCAGTGGTGAAATTGTCACCGCGATCGCCATGAGCGAACCCGGTGCCGGCTCCGACCTGCAAAGTGTCAGAACAACGGCCATCAAATACAACGACCACTACATGCTCAATGGTTCCAAAACCTTTATCACCAATGGACAGCAGGCCGATCTGGTGATTGTAGTGGTAAAAACAAATCCCAGTGAAGGGGCCTCGGGGGTCAGCCTGCTGCTCGTGGAAGCGAATTCACCCGGTTTCCAAAAAGGCACCAACCTGGAGAAAGTCGGCATGAAAGCCCAGGATACCTCGGAGCTTTTCTTTGACAACGTCAAGGTGCCGGAGGAAAACCTGCTCGGTGTAGAGGGGCAGGGTTTTGTCTACCTGATGCAGGAACTGCCCCAGGAGCGCCTCAGTGTCGCCATCTTTGCGTTGGCCAACGCCGAGGCTGCCCTCCAGTGGACCCTGGACTATGTGCGCGAGCGCAGAGCCTTCGGCAAAGCCATTTCCGCCTTCCAGAACACCCAGTTCAAGCTGGCCGAACTGGACAGTGAATTGACGGCACTGCGGGTATTCGTGGACCGCTGCCTGGAGCTGCACTACGAAAAGAAACTCGATGTCGCCACTGCGGCCAAGGCCAAGTTGCTCAGCACCGACTTCCAGTGCAAGCTCCTTGACGAATGCGTCCAGCTCCACGGCGGCTTCGGCTATATGTGGGAATACCCCATTGCGCGCGCCTGGGCAGACGCCCGTGTTCAGCGCATCTACGCCGGCACCAATGAAATCATGAAGCTGATTATCTCCCGCGAACTCTTCGGGGACACCTGATCCGGACAGACCCGGATACATTATTTCGGATTCCATTTTTGTTGTCGCAAGACAGATTGCAGTGGAGAGTATGAATCGCGATAAAGGTCCGCTCGATGGATTAAGAGTCCTCGACTTCTCGACCCTGCTTCCCGGCCCCTACGCCACCATGCTGCTGGCGGATATGGGCGCGGAAGTGCTGCGCATTGAGTCCCCGACACGCCCGGACATATTGCGTGGTCTCCCCCCCCTGGTGGGCGCTGGGGAAGCGGTCTCAGCAGCCCATGCCACCATAAACCGCAATAAAAAGTCTCTGGCCCTAGACCTGAAAAATCCCGGCGCGAAGGAGATTGTCCGACGACTCCTGGGAGATTACGACATTGTCATCGAACAATTCAGACCGGAGGTGATGAATAAGCTGGGATTCGGGTACAAATCGCTCTGCCAGATACGCCCGGACATTATCTACTGCTCCATTACCGGCTACGGCCAGAATGGTCCGTTCAAGCAGCGCGCCGGGCACGATATCAACTACCTGGCACTATCCGGTCTGGCCAGCTACTCCGGCCGCCGCCGCAGCGGTCCGAGTCTCAGTGGCACACAGATTGCCGATCTCGCCGGGGGCTCGCACCATGCGGTCATGGCGATACTCGCCGCCGTATATCAGCGCCTGCAGACCGGCAACGGCTGTGAAATAGACATCAGCATGACCGACTGCGCCTTTTCCCTGAATACCCTCTGCGGCGCGAGTGCTCTGACTGTAGGCCGGAGTCCACAGATGGAAATGGAGTTGCTTAATGGGGGCAGCTATTACGACTACTATCGCACCGCAGATGATCGCTACCTGGCCGTGGGCAGCCTGGAACCCCAGTTCGCCGAAACTCTCTTCCGGCGCATTGGCCACCCCCAGTGGATGAACCGGGTGCTCGAAGACGATCAGCAGGAACGGCTCAAAGAGGACATTGCCGGGGTTGTGCGCAAGCGCACCCTGGAAGAGTGGGCAGAGGCGTTCGCAGACTGTGATGCCTGTGTCGAACCGGTGCTGAGTTTCAATGAGGCGGCGGACAGCAGGCTGATGCAGGAGCGGCAGATGCTCTGTACTGCCACAACCTCCCGGGGCGAAATACTGAAGCAGGTGAATACACCTTTCCGCTTTGAGGGTGTGAAAAACCAGCAGCACAAGGCTGGCGCCTCTCTCGGCGAGCACAGTCGCAGCGTGCTTCAGTCACTGGGTTTCAGTTCCGGCGAGATTGAACAAATATACGCACAAGGGATTATTGCCTGAGGTTATTAAGGATCATGACCCCACTCACCACAAAGTGACTCGTGCGCCCTTATTGGGTTTTTGAGTCTGATTCAAATCCATAAACACCTTTCTCTGTTCACACAGGGGTTATCGCTTTTTCCCTGCCGCTTGTTTCACCTGATTACCAAAAACGGCATGATCAATAACCCCACTACTGATAGCGCCTGTCATACGCACATCAAAGCTCATATTGCGCTGGTCTTTAGGCATAAAGACCTTGAGCCTCTCCAGGTGAACAAAGTCTGCAATGGGCAGCGTAACCAGTTTGTCACAATATAAAAGGCACATATCCAGGCGGAACTTCGAAGGCGGTACGACTTCCGGTTTGTAGCCGTTCTGGGTGAGTACCTTACCGACATGTGCCGGCGGCACTTCTACCCGTTCCGCACAGGCAGTTGTAAACAACAGGATCACCAATAGCCCCAGCACAAAAATTAAACGCATTTTTCCCCCAACTCAGGATAAAAAGCGGTTTCGATTTCTACAGCATAGCAAGTTAATAAAATCCTTTTCAATATGGTATTCTTTGCGCTTATTCTGAGCCCGACCCGGATTTTGACTAAATAGTAAATTTGGGACTATCAACCTAATTACACACAAGTGACACTATGCAATTGGAATTTATTACCGCAACTTTTTTCAATTTTGGTATCAACCTGCTCTATACCCTGATTGCGCTGTTTATTGGTATCGCCGCATTAGTAACCATTGATAAAAAGCTGTTGCGTACCGTGGATATTGAGGGTGAGTTAAAAAACGGCAATATTGCGGTCTCTATTTTTGCCTCCACAATATTGATTTTTGTTGCCATCATTATTTCTTTCGGACTGAAAGGCTAGCACAGTGCGCAAATGGACAATGCTGCTTCTTGCACTTTCCCTGGCACTGATGGCACCCGAGATACTGCGCAACACTTTACATGGCACTGCAGCCAAGTTTGCACAGGAGGCGTCACTAAATGCAAAAATCCGGATTTCAAGTGCCAATACAGACACCAAGCCTCTGAAACAGGACCGCCAGCACGGCGTTGTGCGTGTGACAGGCAGTAGCCAGTCTCTATCCGAGGAGGCTATTCAAGGTGTGGTGGCCAAGCGCACTCTGGAGGAAAGCGCCCATGTCTCCGTATGGAACTGGCAGGGCATCGAAGCGGCAACCGCCTCTGCGCGGGGGCTCGATCAGCTGCATCACTTTGCCAGCAGCTATCTGGTGGGTTTCAAGCCATTTGAAACCAGACAGCTGTGGGTACCGCTCTATATTCTGGCAATGAACAAAGAGTACCAATACGACCATCTACAGTACGCAGGCCTGTCTGATATCTGGCAGACATCGCGTCAGGCCTATTACCAAAAGCGGGGGGATTGTGAGGACCACGCCATTCTTCTGGCCGACTGGCTGATTGAATTGGGGGTGGATGCGCGGGTCGCACTGGGTACCCACAAGGGCCAGGGACACGCCTGGGTAGTCGCCATTGTGGATAACCAAGAGTACTTGCTTGAGGCCACCAGCAAGCGGCGCCAGGCCAGCTGGCAAGCCATGCCCCTGGCTGCGCTGGCGGAAGGGTACAAGGTGGAATTTCAATTCAACCGGCATTTCTTTTGGGCCAAGCGCCGCCCAGTGCCCACCCGTAAATATCGCGGCAGTCACTGGATTAAAAAGTCTCAGTTTATCCGCAGTTGATCCGGCAGACGGAACTGACAGTAACAGTCTATTACACCTGCACAGAACACACTTATCAGATCGGAGAGCCCGGCGGCATCGCCTTGATATCCCCCGCCTTGACCTCCAGTTCGCCGCTGATAAACGCCTCTATACGTTTCGCCTGAAAATAGTAGTGGGCACTATATCCCTGGGGGTCCTCACCAAACAGCCTCTTTGTACCCAATGCCAGCTGGAATTTGGCCAGTTGCAAATGCGCCTTGGCCCGCACCGATTCGGCGGCGCTGTTATCGGAAGCCAAGAGCATTAGACGCTGGATATAGGTGTGGTTTACACGCTGGTGGATTTCGGCCTGCAATCCGGAATAGTGCGCGCTGTCGAGGGCCATCGCGGTAAGTTGGGACAGCAGTGTATCGAAGCCGGGAATTTCACTGCTGCGCGCGCTTTGCTGATTCATACGCGCTGCCCGCTGGGGGTTCATCAGGATGGACAGGGTGTGATTTGCTGCCGCTTCACCGAGGGCCACCGCGTCGAAAGCCACACCGGTGTATGCGGGAAAACTCTCTCCTGTGCGACTGTAGCCGTAGGACTTTGGCGGGATCATTTGCAAGACCTGTTCCGGCAATGCCAGGAAATCGGGGGAGAGCGTCCCCAGCAGTGCAGTGATGGCCTGCTGCTGACGCTCAGCGGGCACCAGGGTATAGCTGTTCTGTTCAGCATCGTTGTACAGGTAATCGTAATCCAGGCCGCCGATCAGTTTACCCACCGCTTCCGCCTGGTAGCGGTGCCCATAATAAACCGGTACCAGAGTCTCCTCCAGATCCGAGCGGGGGGCGGATTTGGGGTTCGCAGCGATAGAAAAGTTATCCAGAGCATGGCGACGCAACTCCAGCATACGCACAAACTCCGCCAGAGGATCATTGCCGTTATCCCATAAATGGGACACCGCATGGGCATTATTGATGGTGCGGGAATCGGGGTCGGATATAAAGCGCAGCTTTTGCGCCCGAGCCTCGGCGATAATGGACTGCAAAAACGCCCGCTCATCATCCCCATCGCCATAACCATATTGAATGGCCAGTTTGTCCCAAGCGCCGATGCCGGTGGCATAGGCATCAGACAGCCGCAACTGTTCCCCATGCAGGGAGACTAACGGCGCCGGATAATCCATTACCGAAGCGCGCCCTCCACCACTCGCGGCAAAATTGTGCGCAAGCCCAAGGGTATGGCCGACTTCGTGGGCGGACAGCTGGCGGATACGGGCCAGGGCCAGGGCTTTCAGGGCCCCGGTATCCGCCGGTCGATCGCCGTAGGGCTGCAGCAAGCCCTGAGCGATCAGGAAGTCCTGACGTACACGCAGGGAGCCCAGTGTCACGTTTCCTTTGAGAATCTCCCCGGTGCGGGGATCAGTTACCGAGTAACCGTAGGACCAGCCACGGGTGGCACGGTGTACCCAGTTAATCACGTTGTAGCGCACATCCAGCGGATCGACATTCTCCGGCAGAATGGCCACGCGGAATGCATTTTTATAGCCGGCTGCGGTAAATGCCTGATTCCACCAACTGGCCCCTTCAACCAGGGCGCTGCGCACCGGCTCGGGAACTCCGGAGTCCACGTAGTAAACAATCGGCTCCACCACCTCATCACTGCCGGGTTTCTTCTGCAGACGATGGCGATAGATCAAACGCTGGTCCAGGGGCTGATCGATTGCGGTGGCGTAATTCCGGTAAACGAAGGGAAAGTAGCCACTGCGGCTGTGGAAGCGGCGCGGTTGGTAGTCATTATCCGGCAGTTCGATCAAAGAAATATGCTGACGCAGGGATACCAAAGTCGGGGTCGGCACGACCTCGCGCAGTTGCTTGCCCGGTTCCGTGCCTGTGAACGTCAGCTGTGCTTCGAACTCGCTGTTGTTGGGGAAGTTTTTGGTGCGCGCAAGGTAAACGGCCGATTTGGACTTATCCACCGTATAGTTGCCCTGTTTTGCCTGCTTGAGCCGCAATCCGATACCGTGCTGGTCGCTGAGCAGAAAGGGGGTGAAATCCACCAGCGCACGGCCCTCTCCCTGTGCCAGAATTTCGAAACCCCAGAGTATCGAGGAAGCAAAGGCCTCCTGTACCGCGCGACGCTCAGCCGGGTTTTCCGACTCTGCGCGATAGTGCATATTCACTTGGTGCAGAAGCACCTTGTTTCCCGCACGCTGGAATTTTACCAGGCGGCTCTCTCCAATCTGGTTGCGGTCCAATCCTACCGGGTTGGAACCCAGCCCCTGGGCCAGGCCGGTGAGGAGCAGCAGCTCACGATCAAATGCGTCAATTTCCAGCAGTATCCGGCCACTGCTTTCATCCCAATAGAAATCGTGATAGCCACTGCGCTTGTGCATATCCACTGTGTATTCGACGATGCCTCCGGCCTGTGCCACTGCCCCAAATAGCACCAGCCACAGCACCGCCAACGGTCTACTCAAAGACATTGGTTGCCCCCAATCTTATTTACGTTATAAAACAGCCATGGCCATGTTACCTGCCGCACTCCGGTCAGCGTCAAGATGCGCATTGACCCCCTGGGTAAAAAGGTCCACTCTCTGCACAAAAAATAACCGCCAATATTTCTTCGCCACACTGCATCCATTGCCTGCACAGATTGCGTCATAGGAAGAAGACGACAAAAACAGGAACAAACTCCATGTGGAAACCACTCGGTATTTCAGTACTTATCGGGCTCGGGAGCGCAAACCAGGCCATAGGCCACGATGTCTCTGGAATCACTGGGGACAACTGCAAAGTATCGCTCCACTATCCGGTTCGTGTCGGCCCCGATTTCCTGGAGGTACAAAACACCGATAGCGACTATCAACTGGTACATTTCGCAACTCCAAACCAGCTGCTGGTCGATGGAAAGTCTGTCCCCTTGAACCAGCAACAACAGCAACTGTTGCAAGACTACCGCCGGCAGCTGCACCGCGCTGGGCGGGAAACACTACTGATCACCCTGGAGGCCATGGATATCGCCATGGACGGGCTGTCCATGGCGATTGCTGCCCTGGCTGGCCCGGATCACCCGGACAATCTTGAACTGCAGCAGTTCTCCAAGGAACTGCTGCAGCGCACCGAGGAACGTCTCAATCGGGAGGGGGAAATCTACCAACTGGGATATTCCGAGATCGGGGACTTCATTGATAAGACAATAACCGAGGAGTTTGAACCGCGCATAGAGCAACTTGCCAGGGAATCCGCCACAACCATCGCCTGGCACGCCATTAAAGCGGTATTTACCGGTGGCCACAGCCTTGAAAAGCAGATTACTGAAAAGACCGAACAAATGCTGGAGCAGCGTTCAAATCAAATTGAGCAACACGCCGAGCGGCTGTGTGCATCCCTCTCGTCTATTGACCGGCTGGAACAGGAGGTACACCAATCCATCCCTGCGCTCACAAGTTATGACCTGGTCAGGGTAGAGTAGATTTCATCCCCCCCAACTCGGCCGCTATGCGGCCTTTTTTTTGGCTTTTATCCACAGATATGCCAACTTTGGCCCGCTGACTGTTACCAGTCACCCGGCAACCAAACAGCATACCGGGCTGAACAACCGGCGCATCTCCCCATCAAACACAAGAAATACACCGGTTCACGTGGCTTGTTACAGCTGGCCGTCAAACAGTTCCAAAGGCACCTTTCGACCGCCTGCTATGCTCTTCATTTGAAGCTTATTGTGCAGCCAGTTCGTCGATGCGCTTGCCATCCACATCCAGTTCCATCATGGGACCGATATCCAGATCGCGAATACCCTTTTCGATTTTGCTCTTGTCACCGACAATTACCCAGATAAATTGCTCCGGTTTAATCGTCTCGCGAGCCAGGGTGTGGATAGAATCCAAATCTGCACTGCGGATCTGCTCAGCATAACTATCCATATAATCCAGAGGACGCTCGTAGGTCACCATGCTGGAGACCGCGCTGGACACGGCATTGATGGTCTCGAAACGGCCGGGCAGCTCATTCACACGTTTATCCTTGACTTTCTGCAACTCTTCCTCTTGCGCCGGCCTGCTGCGGGTATAAGCACGCAACTCTTTTTGCAGCTCCTGTAGGGACTCACTGGTTTTGTCGGTCTGAACCGGGGCGTAGACGATCAGCGGCTGCTGTCCCTTGGCACCGGTCATAAAAGAATAGGCGCCATAAGCCCAATGTTTGTCCTCACGCAGATTCATATTGATACGCGCGGTAAATGTGCCGCCGAAAATGTCATTCATCATATGCAGGGCTTCACGCTCTGCGATTTTCTCAGATGGCGCCAGCAAGCCGCCGATTATCATGGTCTGCTCGGCACCGGGCTTATCGATCAGATAAACGCTGGCCTTGTCCGGGTGTGCCACCTGAGCCAGGTTCTTCTGTGGCAGTGTGGTCTCTGGTGCACGCCAGTCGGCAAAATACTGCTCCAGTTTTTGTGTCAATTCGCCCAGGGTAATATCCCCCACAGCCACCAGGGTGGCATTGTCCGGGCGTATCCAGGTCTGGTGATAACCCTCCAGATCGTCGCGTCCCAGTGATTGGATAGAGGCCTCGCTACCGGAACCGGTGAGAGGTACCCCATAGGCATGATTTTCGCCATATAGAAGTGGTGGCAGACTGCGCAGAGCCATATCCACCGGGCGGGTTTTTTCTTGTTGGATGGCGGCGATCCAACGTGCGCGCTTGCGTTCGATTTCATCATCGGAGAAGGCCGGGTGCAGAACCACATCGGCGAACAGTGCTATGGAATCGTCCAGGTTCGCTTTCAGTGCATTGAGACGCACGGTGGAGGAGTCGATATCCGCCCAGGTGCTGATATGTGCCCCGAGCATCTCCTCTTTGGCACTGATTTCCAGGGCGCTCAGGTTGCTGGTACCCTCCTTCAGCATGGACATGGCGTAGCTGGAAGTGCCCAGTGTATTCCCCTGGTCAGCGGCATAACCGGCATCGAACTGCAGGCGCATATCCACCACCGGTACCGAATGGCGTTCTGCCAGCACCACTTTCAGGCCGTTGGAAAGCTCGGCAGTTTGTATTTTGGGAAAGGGCACGCTGGGGAAATCGCCGGTTTCCGGCAGCTTGGACCTGTCTGCGCCCGACTTCGCCACAGCATATTCGGCAAAGGGATGCACTTCCAGATTGTAGTCACCGTTTGACAGCCATTTCTGCGCGGCAACCTGTACCTGTTGTGGGGTAATTTCCTGCTTTACGCTCAACGCATCCAGGTAGGCAGTGGGGTTGTCCAGGTAAAGCTCTCCGCGGGCCAGGATAACGCCCTTGCCGCTCCAGCCGCCGACCTGCTCCAGATCCCGGGCATAGGAGGCGTACGCGCTCATATTGACACGCGCCAGCTCCTCCGCCGTTGGCCCCTCCTCGAGAAAACGCTGCAGTTCCTCTTCAATGGCTGCCTCTATTTCGGACAGTTCGACGCCGGGTTTTGCATTGGCGATGATTTGAAAAATTGAGGAGAGTTCAAATTCGTACAAGGGCACACTGACATCCGTGGCAATCTGGTCCTTATAGACAAGGCGCTTGTATAACCGCGAGTTCTTGCCGTCGCCGAGCACTGCAGCCGCCATCGCTACGGCATTGGCGTCCTCATGGGTCAGATTGGGGGTGTTCCAGACTTTGTAGAGCCGTGACTGGGCCACGCGATCATACATCTGCTCGCGACTCGACTGGTCGCGTTTGGCAATCCAGGCTTTTTTCTTGATCAGGGGTGGGCCGGCGGGAATATCACCAAAATATTGGCTGGCCTTCTCTTTGGCGGTGTCAAGATCGATATCACCCGCCAGCACCAGAACTGTATTGGCGGCCCCGTAATACTGCTTAAACCATTCGTGGACATCTTCCAGGGTGGCGGCCTCAAGATCCGCCATAGAGCCGATCGTGCTCCAGGAATAGGGGTGACCCGCTGGGAAAATAGCCTTCTGCATGCGCTCCCAGACTTTGCCATAAGGCTGGTTTTGCCCCTGGCGCTTTTCGTTTTGAACCACGCCGCGCTGCTCATCCAGCTTTTCCTGGGTTATCACACCGAGCAGGTGTCCCATACGATCGGACTCCATCCACAGCGCCATATCCAGAGCGTTGCTCGGCACTGTTTCAAAATAATTGGTGCGGTCCAGCCAGGTGGTACCGTTCATACCGGTAGCCCCGGCCAGTTCGAAGGGCTTGAAATATTCGTCGTTGTAGTTTTCAGAGCCGTTGAACATCAGGTGTTCAAACAGGTGGGCAAAGCCCGTGCGGCCGGGTTTCTCGTCTTTGGAGCCCACGTGATACCAGACACCTACGGAGACAATCGGAGCCTTGTGATCTTCGTGCACAATAACGCGCAGACCATTCGGCAAGGTAAATCTTTCATATGGGATTTGCAGTGCTTCTGTAGGGCTCATTTTCGCCGCAGCCGTATTCAGGGTTGATTCGGCTTTGGGTGAACTTGCACTGTTTTGCGGCGCTTCACCACAGGCAGCAATAGCTAGCGATAGCGCCAGGGGGATACTGTGCTTGAGTACAGTTTTCATATCAGTTTCCTTGTCGGGCAACCTCAAATGGTCACTTTCCCGGCAGGGAGTACTCGCGGGAATAGCAACCGGGAAAATGTTAGCCGAAAACGACCGTTGTGTTTATCGCTTTTCCAGACTGCTTACCATCTCTGGGCATGGTAGCCCAGCGTCAAACTCCACATTGATCTGTGCTGGTATTTGGAGGCGGCACTTGTCTTTTGGTCTTCCGGTTCAGGGGTTATATAGGCTCTGGGAGCATTTGGCAAACCCATTGGCCTGGGATCAAAGGCAACCCCTTGATTTAGACGTGCGCCCCGCCCGGCGGGTCTTACGGAGAATTTTGATATCCGGCAGATTGTTGCAACAGCGCCTGTCGCTTTGGAAAACGCGGTCATTGCCGGGGCAATACATAGGAAACAGATCTCTATAATCCATACGTTGGCACCGAATGAGTGACCGGAGCCTGTGGCAAGTGTGCCGTTTATCAGGGTGACAATTCAAAGGCAAGTTGATCCCTGATGCGGGCTGGCGCAGGCGGAAGCAGCCCAAAGAATGGGCATCCCAGGGCAATCTGGCTCCGGCTGGATTCACAGGGAGGGACTGGGAATCAGCCAAGGCCGCATAAAGCGGGAGATAAGGTCATGACACTCCATCCAGTGTCCCGATCTTTTGCACATAGGGCGGCACCAGCCAAGCTGCGTTTTGGCAGGGCTGCTGCCAACCCCGTTTCAATCCCCTGCGGAGTAGCTCAGTGAGTGGATCAGTCCAAGCCCCTCGACCTACCGTCTCAATAGCGTTATTCTTGTTTACCGTAACTTGTTCCTTGGGCGATTGATTGTGAGATAACAACAAATCAACCCATACACTGCCTCTTCTCAAGATCTCAAATACCAAATTTGGTTTCAACTCTCACCTTTTGCAAGACACCCGCATGGATATCATTTTCTCCCTAGAAGATATTGAAAATCAGTTTTCGGATAATAGCCTCATTCGTGGTAAAGCCTATCATCAACGTGGCAAAGTTAAAAAGTACCAGGCCTCCCGTGATTTTCACAAAATTTACGGCGTCGTGATCGGCTCTGGCAACAGGAACTACGATCAGAATATCACTATTGTAAACCGTAAACGACATAACGGGCCGAAGATTATTGGGGACTGTACCTGTCCTGTCAGTTATAATTGCAAACATGTTGTCGCAGTACTTTTTACCCTACTGGAAGAAAATACAATACCCAAAGTTGTAACCGGAAATATCTCTATTCTTGATCGCTGGCAAGAATGGCAGCGGGGTAATTTGGAAGAAGAGCGCATATATGAAGATCGGCTCACCAGCAATCAACACCTGCTTTATACCCTCAACTGGAATCAGCAGTACCATTCGCCACATGTCAGTGTAAATATCTATTCCGCAAGACCATTAAAAAAAGGCGGTTATGGTAAGTCACAGCGTGAGCAGATCTACCGGGCAAATCACTTGTCTTTTTCCGAGGCTGACAAACGGATTATCGGGTTTTTAAAGCTTCTCTCTGAGCTGAACCCCCGATCATCGATTCGCGGTAAAGAGGGCACTTTGCTCCTTGACCAATTGTTAAAAAGTCAGCGCCTGTTTAACAATATGGAAGAGCGGATTCCAATTCGGCAAGGCGAGTCAGTTGAACTGGCATTGCAATGGGACACAGCCGGGTCAGCCACAGCATTGAAACCCATTATTGACGGACTTGCGCCTGGTTGGCACCTGATTCCCACTGATCCACCCAGTTACTTTGATTCCAATTTGAACACAATTGGTCTTATCAACACCTCTATTAGTGGAGCGACGCTCGAAAAACTGGTCAATATGCCCCCTGTACCGGAAGACGCACTGGCTAAGGCATTTCCTTATCTGCAGAATCTGGCCGGAGTCAACACCCTGCCCATACCAAAATCACTGCCTCTTAATGTCATTGATGACGCGGTAAGGCCGGCGCTAACGCTTAAGTCTGTTCAACTCCCACACAGTACCGAGCGCATCCATGTCGCGGATTTTCGCCTGCTCTATGGTCCTATTCCGCTGTCAGGGGATGAAATTTTCTCCAAACAGCCCGTCACAGCAGAGCTACAAGAATACCAGGGACAATTGTACCGCCTAAACCGGGATTTTATGCGGGAGGAAGAGGCCACCCAGACACTGTTCAAGTGGCCTTGGCATTTTAACTCCGACCAGCCGGCCCAACCGTTTCTGACATTTTTGAACAGCGGTTCCACCATCAAAGCCATAGAACAATGGCACCAATTTATTCAGAAAGGCATTCCAGAGCTTAAAGCCTCAGGCTGGTTGGTTGAGGTAGAAGAGAGCTTTTCTCTCAAAATTCACACTGTTGAGGAATGGGGGTGGGAAGCAGAACAGGAGTCCAATGACTGGTTCTCCCTGGGAGTTACAATTGATATTGAAGGACAATCACTTCCCCTGATCCCTCTGCTGATAGGTTATCTGGAACTGGGTGCAGAAACCCACGCCAAAAAAGAAACCCTGATCCCGTTTGGTTCCGGTGAATATATCCGGCTCCCCAATACGCTGTTTAAGGATCTCAGCGCCCTACTGGAGGAGTGGTATAACAGTGAATCCAATGGACTCAGAATTCCCAAGTATGCAGTGGGAGACCTGCCGGAACAAGAGATTACCTGGAGTGGCAACAATAATCTCAAGACTATGGCCCGACATCTGCATAAAGGGCCCCAACCGATCAAACCACCACGCACCCTGCGCGCACAATTACGTCCCTACCAACAAGCGGGTTTAAACTGGCTGCAGCACCTGCGCAGGTTAAACATGAACGGTATTCTGGCCGATGATATGGGCCTGGGCAAAACCCTGCAGACACTTGGCCACCTACTGAAAGAAAAGGAGGGCGGGCGCTTGAAAAGCCCCGCCCTGGTGATTGTACCAACCAGCCTGCTCGGAAACTGGCATCAAGAAGCGGAACGCTTTGCCCCCAATTTGTCTGTCCTTGTATTGCATGGCAACCAACGTCACGAAAGCTACACCCTTATTCCGCAATCGAATTTGGTTATTACCACTTATCCGCTCATTGTTCGCGATGAAGAAATTTTCCGAAATCAAGAATTCCATATTCTTATTCTGGATGAAGCTCAGGTAATCAAGAATTATAAATCCAAGGCCTCACAGGTTGTTCGCACCCTGAATGCACAACATCGGATTTGCCTGACAGGAACACCTTTGGAAAATCATCTGGGTGAGCTTTGGTCACTTTTTGACTTTCTGATGCCAGGGTTTCTACAAAACCGGAAAAAATTTAACACCCTCTACAGAACCCCGATTGAAAAGCAAAGAAGTGAGGAAAAACAGGGGCAACTCTGTCACAGGATTTCTCCATTTTTGCTACGCCGAACGAAACAGGAAGTCGCAAAAGAATTGCCGGCAAAGACAGAGATTATATATCGGGTAAATTTTGGCAAAAACCAGGCTGCTCTCTACGAAACAGTACGCGCAGCAATGGAGAAGCGGGTGAGGGATTTGATGAAGCAAAAAGGTCTAAATCGATCCCAGATAGAAATACTGGATGCGCTACTGAAGTTGAGACAAACATGCTGTGACCCACAGCTTGTCAAACTCGAAAAAGCCAAAAAAGTGAAACAATCAGCAAAACTTGAAGCCCTCATGGAACTACTTCCGGAGATGGTGGAAGAGGGGCGTAAAATTCTATTATTCTCCCAATTCACGGAAATGCTGGCAAAAATAGCATCAAAACTCGACCAGGCGAATATTCCATACGCAAAACTAACCGGCCAGACTCGCAGGCGTCAGGAAGCTATCGACACCTTCCAAAATGGCGATATCCCCGTATTCTTGATTAGCCTTAAGGCCGGAGGCGTAGGACTGAATTTAACCGCAGCAGATACTGTCATCCACTATGATCCCTGGTGGAATCCAGCCATGGAAAATCAAGCCACAGACAGGGCCCATCGTATCGGGCAGGACAAGCCAGTTTTTGTCTATAAACTCATTTGCGAAAATACAGTTGAGGAAAAAATTCTTGAATTACAGGCGCAAAAGCAAGCCCTGGCCGATGCTGTATATAGCAAAAATCATGGAACTGTAAAAATGGATAGTGAACAGTGGTTGGCCCTTTTTCGTTAGCATGCTAGAAGAACCCATACACTTCGAGGGTTAATATTACAACACCGGTGAAAGGTGGCATGAACTGAGGGATAGTAATTTAGCAGGCTGCTAAAGCAAATTTGGCAAAAGACCACTTTGGGGAACAAGAACATACCGAAGAAGATTAATGGGACGACAAGGCTTTGGCCACGCGTGAGTTGGTTTCACGTCCCAACTGCTCAGAAATAAAGTTGCCAGCCTCTGCCAGTAACTGTAAATCCACGCCGGTTTCGATATCCAGGCCGTTGAGCATATAGAGTACATCCTCACTGGCGACATTGCCGGAGGCGCCGCGGGCATAGGGGCAGCCCCCTAGGCCGGCTACGGCAGAGTCCACTACCGCGACACCCATTTGCAGGGCGGCGTAGATATTGGCCAGGGCCTGGCCGTAGGTATCGTGGAAGTGCACCGCGAGTTTTCCCACGGGTACACTGGCCATCACCTGCTCCAGCATACGCTTGGCCGCTTCCGGGGTGCCAACACCGATGGTATCGCCGAGGGAAATCTCGTAGCAGCCCATCTCCAACAGAGCGGCACTGACCTCGGCCACTTTGACCGGGTCAATCTCACCCTCGTAGGGGCAGCCGAGCACGCAGGAGACATAACCGCGCACGGGGATGCCGTCCTGTTGTGCTTTCTCCACCAGCGGGCGGAAGCGCTCCAGGCTCTCATTGATGCTGCAGTTGATATTTTTCTGGGTGAAGGCTTCTGAGGCGGCGCCAAATACAGCGACCTCATCAGCCTTGGCTTCCAGTGCGCGCGCGTAGCCTTTTAAATTTGGCGCCAGTGCGCTGTAGACCACGCCGTCTTTGCGCTGGATACCCGCCAGTACTGCTTCACTGGCGGCCATTTGCGGTACCCACTTGGGGCTGACAAAACTGCCGGCTTCAATAATCGACAGACCGCTGGCACTGAGCTTGTCCACCAGGGCGATACGGGTTTCCACGGAGATGGGCTGCTTTTCATTTTGCAGGCCATCTCGAGGCCCGACTTCCACGATTTTGACGTGCTTGGGCAGGTTCATGATTGCGCCCCCTCTGCAAAATCTACCAGCAGGCTGCCGCCATCCACCAGCTCACCTTCGGCACAGAAAAATTGATGTACGGTGCCGGCAACGGGAGCGCGCAGGGTGTGCTCCATTTTCATCGCTTCCATCACCAGCAGCGGCTGGTCTTTTTCCACAACCGAGCCGGGCTCTACCAGCAGGGAAATAATAGTGCCGTTCATGGGGGCGTCGAGGCCATGGGCCTGGTCGTTGCTCTCGCCGATATCCGGCGGCAGCAACCTAAATTCCACTTGCGTGCCATCGATAAATACAGCACCGCCATCGCGGGTATTCACAGCGGAGAAACTCATGCGGCAGCCATCCACCAGCATTAGGTCACGGCCCGGCAGCAGGCGAATCTCGCCGCTATTTTTCTCCCCGCACAAGGCATCGCAGATCCAGCGCAGGCTGTCGCCTTCGGCAACAAAGCGGATCTGCGCGTGGTGGCCACGGTAATCCACGGTCTGGGTACGGCTGCCGGCGAGGGCATTGCGCCAGTTATCACCATTGTGCCAGGGGGAGTAGCGGTCCCGTTGTGGGGCGCTGTTGCGCAGATCCCGCTCTTCGCGCTGCTGCAGGTATCCGGCAATAGCGGCGCACTTTAGCGGAGTCAACGTCTGCTCCCGATGCAGTACTTCCGCCTCAAAGTCCTCAATAAAATGGGTGGAAACACGACCACCGGCGAAAGCCTCGTGATTGATCACCCGACGCAGGAATTCGATATTGTGACGCACACCGGCGATCTGGTAATCGCTTAGGGCGCGGTCCAGCTTGGCCAGGGCCTCTTTGCGGGTGCGGCCGTGGCAGATCAGCTTGGCGATCATGGGATCGTAATGCACGCTGATTTCATCGCCAGTCTGCACACCGGTATCCACACGCACGCCCTCGCCTTCCGCCGGCGGCTGGTGACGTACCAACACGCCGGTAGCGGGCAGGAAATCGTTATCTGGGTCTTCGGCGTAGATGCGCACTTCCATGGCATGGCCGTTGATCTGCAACTCATCCTGGCTCAAAGGCAGAGACTCACCGGCAGCGACTGCCAGCTGCCAGGCCACCAGGTCCTGGTCTGTGATCATTTCTGTGACCGGGTGCTCCACCTGCAGGCGGGTGTTCATTTCCATAAAGTAGAAGGCACCGCTGGCATCCAGCAGGAATTCCACTGTGCCAGCCCCCACATATCCGATGGCGTGGGCGGCGCGCAGTGCCGCTTCCCCCATACGGGCGCGCAGCTCCGGGGTCATCCCCGGTGCCGGGGCCTCTTCCACCACTTTCTGGTGGCGGCGCTGTACAGAGCAATCCCGTTCGAACAGGTAGACGCCATTGCCCTGCTGATCGCAGAACACCTGGATTTCCACATGGCGAGGGCTCACCACGTAGCGCTCCAGCAACATGATGTCATCACTGAAGGCGTTCATAGCCTCGCGCTTGGCAGCGGCCAGCGCTTGGTGGAATGCATCGGCGCTATCGACACGGCGCATACCTTTGCCGCCACCGCCGGCGGCGGCTTTGAGCAATACCGGGTAACCGATGCGATTGGCATGGCCTTCCAGCAGCTCTGCATTTTGGTTGGTGCCGTGGTAACCGGGCACCAGGGGTACATTGGCCTCTTCCATAATGCGCTTGGCGGCGGACTTGGAGCCCATAGCCTCAATCGCGCCGGTGGGCGGGCCGACAAAAATAATGCCGGCACTATCGCAGGCGCGGCAGAACCCGGCATTTTCCGACAGGAAACCATAACCCGGATGGATGGCATCGACGCCGGTCTGCTTGGCCGCACCCAGCACCTTGTCGATATCCAGGTAGGAATCCCTGGCCGGGGCCGGGCCCAGGCGCACCGCTTCATCCGCCATCTGCACGTGTAAGGCGTCGGCATCCGCATCGGAATACACCGCGACAGTGGCCACCCCCAGGCGGCGGGCGGTCTTGATAATACGGCAGGCAATTTCGCCGCGATTAGCTATTAACAGTTTGCGAATCATAAAAATTACCCTTCGCTACCATGCATCCAACTGGGTGCACGCTTTTCCAAAAACGCACTCAACCCTTCCTGCCCTTCCGGCGATACGCGCACGGCAGCGATCAGCGCGCTGGTCTGGCCCTGCAATTCATCGTTGATAACTCGGTTGGACATGGACATAGCCAGTTGCTTGGCCATGGCAACCGCCTTGGGGCCGTTATCGGCAATGGCGTTCACCAATTGCTGCACATGCAGATCCAGCTCGCCCTCGGCGCAGACTTCAGACACCAATCCGATCTGCTCGGCGCGCACAGCGGAGAAACGCTCCGCTGTGACAAAATAACGACGCGCATGGCGGGTGCCGATAGCATTGATGACATAGGGGCTGATAGTGGCGGGCAGCAGTCCAATTTTGACTTCAGAAAGGCAGAAGCTGGCGCGCTCAGTGGCCACCGCCATATCGCAGCAACTCACCAGGCCCACGGCACCGCCGAAAGCGGCGCCCTGTACCCGCGCGATGGTGGGCGCGGGGAAGGTGTCGAGCTTGTACAGCATGGCGGCGAGCGCAGCGGCGTCGCGGCGGTTTTCCTCTTCCGAATAAGTCGCCATGCGCTTCATCCAGTTGAGGTCGGCGCCGGCGGAAAAGCTCTTGCCATTGGAGGCCAGTACCAGCACGCGCACTGCGGGGTTTTGTGCCAGTGTGTCAAAAGTGTGAGCCAAGGCATGGATCAGTGCATCGTCAAAAGCGTTGTGGATTTCCGGGCGGTTCAGGGTGACCGTGGCCACACCCTCGCTATCCACTTCGCACAGCAATTTATCGCTCATTGTCATTCCTCGAATGGGGCGTCTCTTTTGCGCCGTGGCGTTCTATCACCCCCGCCGCAAACCACGGTTTGGTTACATGCGGAACACGCCGAATCGGGTCTCTTGCGGCGCCTTATGGGTGGCCGCCGCCAGGCACAGGCCGAGCACGCGGCGGGTATCCGCCGGGTCGATAACGCCGTCATCCCACAGGCGCGCGGAGGCGTAGTAGGGGTGACCCTGGTGCTCGTAGTTATCCACAATCGGCTGTTTAAACTGGCGCTCTTCCTCTTCACTCCAGGATTCACCCCGCGCTGCCATCTGGTCGCGCTTCACCTGTGCCAGCACGCCGGCCGCCTGCTCACCGCCCATCACGGAGATACGCGCGTTGGGCCACATAAACAAAAAGTTGGGGTCATAGGCGCGGCCACACATGCCGTAGTTACCGGCACCGAAAGAGCCGCCGATCAGGAGGGTGATTTTCGGCACCTTGGCGGTGGCCACGGCTGTCACCATCTTGGCGCCGTGCTTGGCAATGCCGCCCGCCTCGTACTGTTTGCCCACCATAAAACCGGTGATATTTTGCAGGAACACCAGCGGAATCTTGCGCTGTGCGCACAGCTCAATAAAGTGCGCACCCTTTTGTGCGCTCTCCGCAAACAGAATACCGTTGTTGGCGACGATGCCCGCCGGGTAACCATTGATACGGGCAAACCCCGTGACCAGGGTGGTGCCGTACAACGCTTTAAATTCATCGAATTCAGAACCGTCCACCACCCGCGCGATAATCTCACGCACATCAAATGGCTGACGCGAATCTTTCGGCACCACACCGTAAATGTCTTCCGGCGGATAAATCGGCTCCACCGGCGTTTGGATATCCAGATCCGGGTTCTTGATACGATTCAGACGCGCCACTGAGCGACGCGCCAACTGCAGAGCATGCACATCGTTATTGGCGTAGTGATCGGACACCCCGGAGGTGCGGCAATGCACTTCGGCACCGCCGAGTTCCTCGGCAGAAACTTCTTCACCAGTGGCCGCTTTTACCAGGGGCGGGCCCGCCAGGAAGATGGTGGCCTGCTCTTTCACCATAATGGATTCGTCTGCCATGGCCGGTACATAGGCACCGCCGGCAGTACAGCTACCCATGACCACCGCGATCTGCGGAATATTCTGTGCAGACAAATTGGCCTGGTTGAAAAAGATCCGGCCGAAATGTTCGCGATCCGGGAAAACGTCATCCTGGCGCGGCAGGTTGGCACCGCCGGAGTCCACCAGGTAAATACACGGCAGGTTGTTCTGCTCGGCAATCGTCTGTGCGCGCAGATGTTTTTTTACCGTGAGCGGATAGTAGGTGCCGCCTTTCACCGTGGCATCGTTGGCGACGATCACACAGGGTTGGCCGGATACGGTGCCAATGCCGGTAATAATGCCCGCCGCGGGAACCTCCTCACCGTACACATCGTGCGCGGCCAGTTGGGAGAATTCCAGAAATGGGCTGCCCGGATCGAGCAGCGCATCGATGCGGTCCCGCGGTAATAATTTGCCCCGCGCCAGGTGTTTTTCCCTTGCGCGTTCGCCGCCGCCCTGGGCGATAGCTTCCACTTTCTCGCGCAGGTCTGCCACCAGCGCCTGCATCTGCTCGCGGTTGTCACTAAAGGCGGCATCGCGCGTGTTTATTTTACTCTGCAACTGATTCATAAAATCTGATTCACTTTCCCGGAGAAAAGACCTCCACAGGGCGCGGCCTATGCCGCGGTGCCCGACTGGAGACAGCTGCCACCGGCAGGCACCGGCGGCGAGAAGAGACGCCCAACCTTAACGGGTCTCTTTAAACAGCTCGCGACCGATCAGCATTCGACGCACTTCCGAAGTGCCCGCACCGATTTCGTAAAGTTTGGCATCGCGCAACAGGCGACCGGTGGCGTACTCGTTGATGTAACCATTGCCACCCAGGGTCTGGATAGCCTGCAGGGCCATCTGTGTTGCGCGCTCTGCAGTAAACAGGATTACCGCAGCGGCGTCCTTGCGCGAATCCTCACCGCGATCACATGCGCGGGCCACGGTGTAAAGATAAGAGCGGCTGGCATTCAGGTCGGCGTACATATCCGCAATCTTGCCCTGCATCAGCTGGAACTCACCGATGGCCTTGCCGAACTGCTTGCGCTCGTGGATATAGGGCACAACCACATCCAGGCACGCCTGCATAATACCTACCGGACCGCCGGAAAGAATGGTGCGCTCGTAGTCGAGGCCACTCATCAATACGCGCACGCCACCGTTCAGTTCGCCGAGGATATTGTCTTCCGGCACTTCGCAGTCTTCGAATACCAGTTCACAGGTGTTGGAGCCGCGCATACCCAGCTTGTCGAGTTTCTGCGCCTGGGAGAAACCGGCAACACCGCGCTCGACGATAAACGCAGTAATACCACCGGAACTGATGCCCGGCTCGGTGCGCGCATAGATCACATAGGTATCGGCATCGGGACCGTTGGTGATCCACATTTTATTGCCGTTCAAGATAAAGCGGTCACCGCGCTGCTCAGCGCGCAACTGCAGGCTCACCACGTCGGAGCCGGAATTGGGCTCACTCATGGCCAGCGCACCCACATGTTCACCGGAACACAGCTTGGGCAGGTACTTGAGTTTCTGCGCGCGGGTGCCGTTCTTGCGAATCTGGTTGACACACAGATTGGAGTGGGCACCGTAAGACAAACCCACAGAGGCGGACGCGCGGGAGATTTCCTCCATGGCCACAGCGTGGGCCAGGTAACCCATATTGGAGCCACCGAACTCCTCTTCCACGGTCATGCCCAGCAGGCCCAGCTCGCCGAACTTCTTCCACATGTCCACCGGGAACAGGTTGTCTTCATCGATCTGCGCCGCGCGCGGGGCCAGCTCCGCCTGGCAGAACTTGTAGACCATGTCACGGAGCATGTCGATGTCTTCACCGAGGCCGAAGTTCAGGGTTGGGTAGGAGGTATTCATAGTGGCTCCACTAAAATTTTAAATTGCTCTACTTCTTCAAATGGCCGCTAGCAGCTTTTGTGCGCAACGACCACTCAGCCCCGGGTGAATACCGGGCAGTTCAGGGGGACCCCTTTACACGGCTCTGCACCAGTGCCGCTTTTGCACGGGCTTCTGCCTCGTCCAGTTCACCCATCAGGCTCTCAATATCCCGCAACTGTTGGTGCAGATGCGCGCGTTTCTGGGCAATGTGTTTCAACAGGCGCTGCAATTGCTCCAGATTGCCGTGGGCGGGGTCGTACATATCGATAATCTCGCGACTCTCATCCAGGGAGAAACCCAGCCGCTTGCCGCGCAGAATCAGCTTCAGACGCACCCGTTCTTCAGGACTGTAAACACGGGTCTGACCACGGCGCTTCGGCTTGAGCAGACCCTTGTCCTCATAAAAACGAATGGTGCGGGTGGTGATATCGAATTCCCGCGCCAGCTCCGAGATGCTGTAGTTGAGGGGTTCCGGGGTGCTGGCGTCGGTTTTCATAAGTACTTCCTCTCGGTACGGCAAAGCCTAGCAAGAGTTTACGTTAACGTAAACGTAAAGCAGACACCAAAACATGTCTGCAAAAGGGCAATGAGTCACTAACCCACGGCTGTGAGGAAGCGGATTGATCAGGCGCTCAGTAGCTGCTGCAGCTGGTTGTTGAGCAGCTTTTGGTAGGTGGGCGTCAGGCCGGTCACTTCCAGAGTCCAGCCAGCACCGTGATGCTCGATCCGCCCCGCCAGGGCGTTGTCCTCCAGCAGCTCCGGGTGCAGGAACAGCCCACGCGACTGGTTTAGCAACTGTTCGGCGGAGAAGTCTGGTGAATCGGGCGCACAGGGCGCCACTGCCAGCGCCAGTTTCAGGCCGGTGGTGCGGCTGATACTTTGCATCTCCCGCAACAGCAGGCCACAACAGACTGCGCGAAACGCCGCATCGGTACCGGAAAAGCCCAGGCCAACTTGTGGCCCGGCGCAACTCAATGGATGGGCATCATAGATACGCCGCAGCAACGCCATGCGACCATCCAACGCCCGCTGTATTCCCTCCAGGGCGCTTCGGCTGAGTTGGTTGGTCAATTGCGCCCAGTTCAGTGGGCGGAGGTACAGACCCACACTGTCTCCATTTTCTATAGGGGCATCCGGCGATGGCTGCGCCCTCTCCGCCGGCAGGCTGTACGGGGCGGAAAAGCCGTCGATCAACAGTGCTGCCACTGCACTAAACGGCAGGGCAAATACCAGGATCAACAGCAGGGTGGCCCAGGGGAAAGCCAGGTTGCCTCCCGGCACCAGAGTCACAGTGACATTGCCAGCAATACTGTCGTGCAGCACCACAGGCACATGGATGGCCTCTCCGCGTTTCAGGTCACCCACTTCCGCCAGGGTATTGGATTCCACATCCTCAATAGCGATACCACTGATGGCGGGTAACGCCAACAGTTGTCTCGCCAATAACTGCATACGGATACGATCACCGGCCACAATCAGCTCGAGACTCTGCCCGGCGAGAAAACCAGCCGCGGCGCGCGCCGAATCTCCGTCCCTTTCCACAGCGGCGGAGTAACGCTGGCTATAGTAGTGCCCAAGGGCCGCGCTGCAAAAAATGGCCAGCGTTAGCCATACAGCCCCCGCCAGCAGGCGGTGGCGAGCCTGCTGAAATAATTGAGCAACCCGGGCGGACGCTTTTCGCAATAAAAAAATCATCGATACCGACATAAAGTGCAGCAAGTATTGCTTGCCTATTTTCGTTTACCCTGCCCGTCAGCCGTGCGCTCCAGCCTGATCATTGATTACCTGCAAAGTGTTGCTACAGGTACGCGGACAGGCTGGAACGGGCCTGTGACGAGACACTGAAAATGCCTTCAACGGCCGTGATAGGCCCGGCAAACAGGCCCCTCCCCAGGGGCCTATGGATAACATCTGTACCTGAGGCGGGGCGCGTTGTCATGGGCGTATTCCCCCCGATTGGCCCCATCTCGGATTACCTGGCGGCGATTTTAGCGAAGATCGTGTCAAAAGCTATAATGCGCCGATACCCAATTCTTTTATCCCGGGGCGCCCTGTCATGAATAATCCCACCAACTCTCAAGAATTCCACCTGCCACTGGCACAAATTACCCAGCCTCCCCTGGATTGCACCCTGCGCTACTTAACTTTCGAGGGCCACTATGCACGCCTGGGTCTTGAGTATTCACACAGCGAACCCTTCGCGGGTATGGCCAGATGTGCATTTTCCCCAATGGCCGAAGCGCCTGCAGCGGTTCGGACTCCCTGGTGTATCACGCTGTTGTCCGCCTCGCCCAGACTCTCGCAATTACAGCGGTTGCTACAGTTCTTTGCTGAACAGCAGTGGACCGTTACCGCGGTAGATACCCTTTCGCAGAGTTTGGTGCGCACCGTAATCCGCTTTCAGATTGACGGTAAAATCGAGTTATCCACAGCCCGCAATGCCTGTATGCATATGGCCGACACCCTGGGCGCCGACCTGGTTTTACAGTCCGGTGCCAGCCAAAAAGTCCCGGCACTCGCCGGCTTCGATATGGACTCCACCCTGATCGACGCCGAAGTGGTCGACGAACTGGCCAAAATTGCCGGGGTTGGCGATCAGGTTGCCGCCATCACCCAGGCCGCGATGAGTGGAGACCTGGATTTCTGCGAAAGCTTCAAAAGACGCATGGCTTTGCTCAAGGGGTTTTCCGAGCAGCGCCTGGCGGAAATTGCCCGGCAACTGCCGCTGAAAAAAGGTGCCCATAAACTGCTCAGCAGCCTGCGGGCACTGGGTTGCAAGACGACAATCCTCACCGGGGGCTTTTCCTACTTCGCCAACTATCTGCAGAGAGAACGCTTGCCAGTGGATTTTGTGCACGCCAATGAAATGGTATTTTCCGGCGGTGTACTCACCGGTGAAGTGGTGGAGCCGATTGTCGATGGCCTGCGCAAGCGGGCGCTGCTGCAGGCCAGGGCGCAAGAACTGGAACTGGGCCCTGAAAGCGTGGTTGCCATGGGCGATGGCGCCAACGATATTCCGATGCTACACCTGGGCGCGCTGGGCATCGCCATTCATCCAAAACCCAAAGTGCGCCTGGAAGCACCGCAAGTCATTAACCTGTTTGGACTGGATGCGGCGCTGTACCTGTTCGGCCTGAATGACCGGCAGATAGAAAAACTCGCCAGTTAATCCGGCAACCCAATAGATTGCCGGTTTGATCGCGGTTTCAACCACCCAAAGGAGAATCAGAGCATGGCGTGGGGAAACGGAAGCGAGCGTCGTTCGCTGCTGTCGGAACAGGCTTTCGGCGCATCCTGGTTACAGCCAACTAAAAACAGCCCGAGAAAAGCCACCAACAATAGCCGCCTATACATGCGTACCTCCTTGCCTGAATGGATATTTATCGAGCGGCAGATTACGCAAAGCGCGTCACTTTTGATAGCAGATTAATGGTTTTCGCGCCAGAAAATTGGCGTCGAAATTGTTATTTTGCACCAATTTGCTATACACGCGATTACAGCTGTTTATCACCATTGGAAAAAGACCCAACCGTGGGTATCTTGAAGCTCACTCACTGCCCTTACACCGATCCACTAGCGGCTCTCCAAGGACCAAGCAGTGAATAAAGAAAAGGGCGAACCGCTCGGGTCAGGCCAGCATCGCGCGTGCCCGGTGGCCGGGCGAAAGGCCCCGGCGGGGGCACCGCCAGGGTCGCGGGCATTGGCACAAAGCGTGGTCAACCCCCTTTTTTACCGTAAATTACCTGGCTGTTCACTTTTACCGACAGCGGATGGTAGCCTGCCTTGGCCTGTTCAAAAATGCGCTCCGCCATATCCTGTTTGCCCGTTTCCACCATTGTGCGGTACAGCGGACGCAGGAACTTGTTGCGCCCGATACTGGTGAGGAAGTGCTCCAGGCGTTCGAACGCCGGTTCGTAGTCATTGCGCACGGCAATCATCAACCAGCTGAAGGCCACTTCGTTGTTGCGGGATTCCGTCAGGTCAAAGGCGCTGTCCAGCGCCTTCAACTGCGCATCGGTCAGTTTCTCCGGCATCCCGTCGAGAAAGTACTTCCACTGGTGGAAAGTCCAGCCCCTGGTGTCGATATCCTTCGCCGCCAGCTTGCCCTCCAGCCACTGCTGGCGTACCGGGTCCAGTTTGGTGAAAGCATCGGACTGCGGGTGCGGCGCACCTTCGGGAATACCCGGTTCGAAGATCCATTCATGAATACGCGCGCGATCCAGCTTGTCCCCATGCTCTTTGAGCAGGGTCTCGTCGAGGTACTGCACAAAGTCCTCGGTGGTGATGCTTTGGAAGGAAAAGTGGTTGAAGTATTCCATCAGGAAGCGGTCAAACGCCTCGCGGCCCACTTTCTGTTCCAACTCGTACAGAAACAGGGAGCCTTTCTCGTAGGGGATGTTAGAGAAGACCTCATCGGGATCGCGGCCGCGCAAGTCGATGGCCATAATCTCATCGCGGGGCTCTTTATCGGCCAGATCTGCCTGCAAGTCGTCGTAACCCAGGGCCATTTCCATCTGGTAGCGTTCATCACCGTATACAAACTGCATGATGCGGTTGGTCAGGTAAGTGGTGAAGCCTTCGTTCAGCCACAGGTCCCGCCAACTGGCGTTAGTCACCAGGTTGCCGGACCAGGAGTGGGCCAGTTCGTGGGCAATCAGGGCCACCAGGCTCTTGTCGCCGGCGATCACCGTCGGGGTGATAAAGCTCAGGCGCGGGTTTTCCATGCCGCCGAAGGGGAAACTGGGCGGCAGGATCAGCAAGTCGTAGCGATCCCAGTGGTAGGGACCGTAGGCCTTCTCGGTCACTTCCAGCATGGATTCGGTATCGGCAAACTCCGCCGCCGCAGATTCCAGCAGAGCGGGCTCGGCGTAGACACCGGTGCGCGCACCCATGGGCTTGAACTGCAGGTCGCCCACAGCCAGGGCGATCAGGTAGGAGGGTATACGCTGGGGCATCTCAAACTCGTAGACGCCGTCTTTGGCTGCCTGCGGGTCGTTGTTAGCGCTCATGACCGCACGCAGTGCTTTCGGCGTACGCACTGTGGCGTTGTAGGTGATGCGTACTTTGGGGGAGTCCTGCAGCGGGATAAAGCTGCGCGCGTGGATGGCCTGGGCCTGGGTGAACAGGAACGGATGCTGCTTGCCGGCGGTCTGCTGCGGTTCCAGCCACTGCACACCGGAAGCGCCCGGCGCTGTGCGGTAGCGGATCGTCACGCTGGTGGCATCTTCGGGCAATTCAATATTCAGCGGGGTGCCCAGGTTGCTGTCCTTCTCTCCCATGGAGAAGGGCACCGGCGTGCCGTTGGCAGTGACGGAAAGCACTTCCAGCTCGCGGGTATCGAGCACCATCGGCGGCTTCTTGCCGTTGAGGCGCTTGAAGTCCAGCGTGGCTATACCTTCGAGGACCTTGCGGGAAAAGTCCACAGTCAGGTCCAGGTCCAGGTGCTGTACCTGGTAGTCGTTGCTGTTGGCGAAGGAGTGGTAATCCACACCGGATTCCGGCGTCTTGTCTGCGGCAGTTTTCTTTTCTATCACAGCGGCCGCTTTAACCGGTGCGTTTGCGCTCTCGGCTTCAGTTTTGGACGGCTCTGTCTTGGAGCACCCAGCAGCTACGGCGAGGCCGCCGACAATCAGGCTGGTGCAAAGTAAGCGGGGCAACATGGATCTACTCCCAAGGGTTCCGTTTTCATCGGAGCACAGGATACCCGAGTGTGCCCGCATGCGATACATTCAAGCCTCTGCAGGATGTATCTCAAGATTTCCGCCCCCGACGGCAGCCGCACCCATCCCTCTTTAATCCTTATTGAGGCCATAAAATTAGACGAATGTCTCATTTTCGTTTCTTCTGGACGAAATTTCCGACTAAACATGCGCTCGCGGGACAAAGCTGACCCGCAGTTAACACAGTGTTCACTTTCCCGGCACAGACTGTAGGCCCTTTCATAACAAACCTATAAAGGAGGACCCCATGTCCCTGTCCCGGAGGCGGTTTCTACAATTTTCCGGCGCCGGCCTCGCAGTACTGCCCCTCTTGAAAGCGTACGGATCCGGTCATCAACCTTTTCAGCACGGCGTAGCCAGTGGCGACCCACTGACGGACCGCGTGATCCTGTGGACCAGAATCAGTCCGTCCAGCGATCCGCTCTTTCAATCCACGGTGCCCTACAGTTGGCAGGTCGCCCTGGACCCGGAAATGCGCCTGCTCGTCAACAGTGGCGGCGGCGTCACCGGCCCGGAAGCGGACTACACCATCAAGGTGGACGCCAGCGGGCTGCAGCCGGGCACCACCTACTACTACCGTTTTTACTCCAACAGCATGGATTCACCCATCGGCCGCACCCGCACCCTGCCCATTGGCCATCTGGATCGCCTGCGCTTCGCGGTGACCAGTTGCTCCAACTACCCCATGGGCTACTTCAACGTCTATCGGGAAATCGCTCTGCGACCGGATCTGGATGTGGTCCTACACCTGGGTGACTACCTCTACGAGTACGGCCCCGGCGGCTTCGGTACCAATGCCGGGCTGGAGCGCGAGCCGATTCCAGCCAAAGAAATGGTCACTGTACAGGACTACCGCCAGCGCTACGCCCAGTACCGCTCCGACCCTGACCTGCAGGAAGTGCACCGCCAGCACCCGTTTATCTGTGTGTGGGATGACCACGAGACCACCAATAACGCCTGGGCTGGCGGCGCCGAAAATCATAATCCCGAACGCGGCGAAGGCGACTGGTTTGAACGCCGCTCTGTGGCAAACCGCGTCTATTTTGAGTGGATGCCCATCCGTGACAATGGCATTCTGGACCGCTTTGGAGACAGAGCCATTTACCGCAGGTTTCGTTTCGGCAACCTGGTCGACCTGATGATGCTGGATACCCGCATCGCTGCGCGGGACAAACAGGCCAACTGGTTTGACCAGGGGAGTGCCGACGACCCGGCGCGTAGTCTCCTCGGCCAGCAACAGGAAGGGTGGCTGTACCGCAGCCTGACCCGGTCCCAGTCCGACGGCGTGCGCTGGCGGGTGCTGGGGCAACAGGTGATGATGGCGCAGCTCACCCTGGCCAGGGATTTCTCCATCAATATGGATCAGTGGGACGGCTATACCGCTGCGCGCAGCCGCCTGTTTAACCATATCAGCCAAAACAATATCGAGAACTTTGTCGTACTTACCGGGGATATCCACAGTTCCTGGGCCTGGGATCTGGCAAGCAACCCCTTCAGTATTTTCGACTATGGCCCACTGACCGGGCGCGGTGCACTGGGCGGCGAGTTTGTGACCCCCGGGGTGTCTTCCAGCTTCCTCGACAAGTCCCAGTTAACGGATGTGGCCGCGATTGCCCTGGACGGATTGATCCCGCATTTGAAGTGGGTGGACATTACCCAGCGCGGTTACCTGTTAATGGATATTTCCCATTCCCGTGCCAAGGCCCACTGGTATCACGTGAACACGGTCAGGAGTAAAAACTACAGCACCACCCTGGCCAGAATGTACAAGCAGAAAGCCGGTTACAACCATATCCAGCGCGCCTGGAACGAGAGCACAGGCCCCGGCAACGCACCACCGCCGGCACCGGGCTACGGTGCCCTGGCGCAGAACGCCATCGCCGCCCTGCGCACACGCTACAAGGGTTAGGGGAAAACCGCGCAGCCTTGCGGTGAGGCTGCGCGGTTGTCTGTATTGGTGCAGATGCGCTGGCAGTCAGTCGAGGTTGAAGTCGAAACGCATCTCCTCCGCCGGGGCCTGTACATAGTAGCCCTGGATATAGTCGGTGCCGGTCTGCCACAGGGTGGGCAACATGCTGGCCTGTTCGATATGGGGCACTATTACCTTGGTATCCAGTTCGCCCAGGCGCTGTACCAGCCCGGCCAAGGACGCACTGCTCTCCCCTTCATCCTGTACTTCGCGCACAAACGAGGGGTCTATCTTGGCGATATCCACCTTCACATGCTCCAGGGCCTTAAAGGGGTTCAAGCCGGTACCAAAGTGGCACACCGCCACCCGGCAGCCAAGCTGCTGTACCCGGTTGGTAAACTCCCGTGCCGAGTGCAGGTTGCTGGTAATGTCCTCCTGGCGCAATTGGAAGACCACCGAGCCCGGCGAAACCCTGGCCGCCTTAAAAGCCACCGCCAACCACCCCGGCAGGCTGTTGTCCAGTAGAGAGGCCGTGGTGATATGCAGCATCAGTGATACATTTTTGCCCTCCACACGGAATGCAGCTGCCTTGATCGCGGTGAGAATTACCCAGCGGTCCATTTTTGCCGACAGGCCCGCATCGCCCAATTCCTGTAGGAAAGCCAATGGCGCCAGCTCCACTTTGTTGTCGAGCATACGCACCAGCACTTCATACATCTGCTCTCCGGTGCCCTGCAGGCTCAGGATAGGCTGGTAAAGCAACTTCAGGTTGCCCGCTTCAAGAGCCTGTACCACGCGCGCGCGGTGGTAGGTTTCCACATCGGCACCGCTGTCTGTGTTGGGTTCATACAGGGCAAAGCTGCCCTCTCCGCTGTCTGCACCAAGCGCCTGCCGGTGCGCCACCAGTGCCTGTTCCAGTACCTGCTGGGCCCCACTGGAAGCCTCGCTCAACAGGGAGATACCAATGGAAACGGTTATCTGCAGTGTTTTGCCCGCAGCATCGAAAATGGTATCGGAAATCTTTTTCAACATCTCCCGTGCACGCTGCTCGGCACTGTCCGGCGTGGTGTCTGGGGTGAGCAGACAGAAACTGTCATCACTATAGCGCGCCAGGGTGTCGCCACTGCGCTGGCAACTGCGCAACAGTTCCGCCATCGCCTTCTGCAAGGCATCGGCGCCGGCCACACCCACAACTTTCTGTACTTCCTCCTCAAAGCGGGTCACCTGGATAAACATCAGGCCACCGGTGCTGCGGGAGTCCGTAGCGGATTGGATAGTAGCATCCAGTAGATGCAGGAAGTGCTGGCGATTAAACAGCCCTGTGAGCGGGTCGCGGTTCTTGATATCGCTGAGTTGGGCCTCCAGATGTTCGGTATCCGCCCTGCGCGCCGCAATACGCACCTGCAAGCAGCGCTCTTCATCATAGGTTGTGCTGAGCACTTCGGCACGAACCGGCAACGGACCACTGCCAGACGCGCTTCTCGCGGTAAATTGCCACTCCTGCGCTTCGACTTCGTTATTGTCAATGGCACAGCGTTTGAGAAATTGCCGCGCCTCTTCTCCTTCATTTTCCGCGAGCATATCGATGATGGGCTGGTACTCCGCGTCACCTCCGCTTGCATAGCCAAAGTACTCGGCAAAGGAATCGTTGGCATAGACAATCAAACCATCGGATACATAGGCAAACGCATCCTTGGAGCTGTCCAGCAATTCCCGGGTACGCCGCAAAGTGGCATGGTAGCGGCTGTCGTGCAGGCGTGCCCGCCGGCGGTTGTCCAGTGACAGTAACTCGCGCTGGATAATCAGTAGCAGGTGCTGGTCCTCGTCCACAGTCACCACATCCCGCGCGCCCAGCCTCAACCCTTCCACCACCGGCAAAGAGCCACTGCGTTCGGTCAGGATAATCAGGGGCACATCCTTCTGCAGCTTGCTGATAGTGCGCAGAGCCAAGGCCGGAGGGACCTGGGTGCTGCCCTCCGCCGCAATGATCAGGTCCCAGGTTTTGTCCTGTAGCAACCGGGTAAATACCGCATCGCTGGTGACATGCTGGGCCCGGTTTGGGCGGCCCGCATTGTGCAGCATGCTCACCAGGCGCTGGGCCTCTGATGGGGTGTCGTGTATCAGGAGAAGTCGGATAGTGTCGTTGCTACTCATTATTTACTCTATTTGCCCAAAGCAGTGCACCGCTACTGCGAGCGGTAAGTTTAGGGGGCCACGGTGGTGGCATACAAGAACACATCTGAATGGCAGGCGTGACGTATGTCACACAAATCCCTCTATTGCCAAAAAACGGGCTCCTGCATTTTTAGCAGCCAGCAACACTACCGGCGAGTGGGTGCTATTGGATCAAAAGGGTGTTGCTGTGTCCGGGGCCGGCCGTTGCCCTTGTCGTGCGGATGGTATCAAGCAAGTGATGCCAAGCATTCAAGGGCAGGACCGCAATAGGCTGTGGCAGACAGACCGGGCCTTTGGGTGAATAGTGATTCCGTAGAGACGATGGGCGCACAAAAGTAACTGGGTTGGGCGTAGTGGAAATACCGACAGCCCAAATCCTACACCCGCAAATCGGCACTTTCCCTGGGTTCCTCTCCGCTCAGGCAGCGCGGTTTTCTGTTTATTCCCGTATCACTCTCCCGCTCTGCCCTCTAGCGGTGATTTGGCCCGAACACCGGGTATTTCCCGTACCAGTTTCGGCACCAGATACCCCGGCAGGCGATGACGCAGCTGCGCGGTAATGGTCAGCGCTGCTTCATCGGAAACCTCAAAATGGGCGGCGCCACTGACTCTGTCCAGCTGGTGCAGGTAGTAGGGCAGTACATCCGCCGCAAACAGGGCTTCACAGAGCTGCTCCTGGGCCTCACAGCTGTCGTTCACACCCTTTAGCAGCACTGCCTGATTGAGCAGGACAACCCCGGCATCACGCAGTCGCGCCATTGCTGCACGCACTGCAGCGTCAATCTCATTGGCGTGATTGCAATGCAACACCAGCACCGGTTTCAGGCGCGAACTGGTGAACCAGGACAGCAGGGCATCGGTGATCCGGCTGGGTGTCACTATTGGCAGGCGGCTGTGCACCCGCAGCGTGTTCAGGTGGGGGGTTTGCGCCAGCTCGCTGGACAACCAGGCCAGTTGGCGATCACTCAATACCAGAGGGTCGCCACCGCTCAGGATCACTTCGCGCAACTCAGTATGGGCACGGATATATTCCAGTGCCGTCACCCATTGGTGCCGGCCCAGGTGGTTGTCCCCATAGGGAAAAGCCCGGCGAAAACAGTAGCGGCAATTCACCGCACACTGTCCGGCAGCAATCAGCAGCAGCCGCCCGTGATACTTGTGCACAATGCCCGGCTGGGGATTCACCTGCCCCTCCTGCAGAGGATCGGCACTAAAACCGGGGGGCGACCGCAGCTCCGCCGCTGTGGGCAGCACCTGCAACAGCAGGGGGTCATGTGGATCTCCGCGACGCATACGCTGGATAAATCCACGCGGCACCCGCAGGGGGAATTGCCGGCCAGCGCTTAGCGCCTGGGGTAATTGGGCCGGGTCCAGTTGTAAAAGCTGTATTAATTCAGCAGGGTCTGTAACCAGATCCGACAACTCGCCCTGCCAGCGGCGGGATTCGCAGGCATCGATAAACCCATTGTCGACAACTGGGAGTTTCATCATAGGGACACACAGTAGAAAAGAGCATTGTAGCAGTTTCGCTGACGGGCTCAGGCGCCTTCAGTCACCCGCGATTTTATAACGCGCTTCACTGCCCCCAATCAGCACCACCCCAAGACATCCAAAAATAAAACTCTTTAACCAGAACTCTATGTCCTAGATCAGCACATTTTCAACAAGTGGCAGCAAGGCTTGTTAAGCCATTACTCAGGGAGCTTTCAAGGGGTAAAAGCAGCTTGAAAACACAGTGAGTGCCGCAGCTCTGGCATTCCCGCACGGTTTAAGATAAATAAAAAGCTCTGCGCACGAATGCCCAGGGCTTTGTAATAGAAGCCTGACAATGACCTCAGTGTGTGACGAGCCCTGCTCGCCACTCTTTGGGCGCCTTTGTCGTACCAAGCCTGCACCTGCGGTGCATAGCTTGTCACATGGCAGCGCTATGCGCTGCCCGGTAGCAAAAACCAGCTCCCTGTATCCAAAAAAACAAAACCCCTGCAGGATTCCCTGCAGGGGTTTTCTTTTTTAGAAGCCTGACAATGACCTACTCTCACATGGGGAGACCCCACACTACCATCGGCGATGCTGCGTTTCACTTCTGAGTTCGGCAAGGGATCAGGTGGTTCCACAACTCTATGTTCGTCAGGCAAACTGGCTTGGGTTGGCGTTGGTCTTAAGAGCCTGGGCTCTGCCTGCCACGTTATCACTGTTTGCCTCGGTCAGTTTGTTGACCGGCGATAACCCCAAATAATTCGGTAAAACATTCTGTAGTAATACACCGCAAGTCGCTTATTGTGTGTCTTTCTCTCCACAATCCACTAGCTTCACTAGCCGTTAGTAACCATCTCTGTTGTATGGTCAAGCCGCACGGGCAATTAGTACTGGTTAGCTCAACGCCTCACAGCGCTTCCACACCCAGCCTATCAACGTGGTAGTCTTCCACGGCCCTTCAGGACTCTCAAGGAGTCAGGGAGATCTAATCTTGAAGGAGGCTTCCCGCTTAGATGCTTTCAGCGGTTATCCCGTCCGAACTTAGCTACCCGGCAATGCCACTGGCGTGACAACCGGAACACCAGAGGTTCGTTCACTCCGGTCCTCTCGTACTAGGAGCAACTCTTCTCAAATCTCCAACGCCCACGGCAGATAGGGACCGAACTGTCTCACGACGTTCTAAACCCAGCTCGCGTACCACTTTAAATGGCGAACAGCCATACCCTTGGGACCGGCTTCAGCCCCAGGATGTGATGAGCCGACATCGAGGTGCCAAACACCGCCGTCGATGTGAACTCTTGGGCGGTATCAGCCTGTTATCCCCGGAGTACCTTTTATCCGTTGAGCGACGACCCTTCCATACAGAATCGCCGGATCACTATGACCTACTTTCGTACCTGCTCGACATGTCTGTCTCGCAGTCAAGCGCACTTATACCATTATGCTCATTGCATGATTTCCGACCATGCTGAGTGCACCTTCGTACTCCTCCGTTACTCTTTGGGAGGAGACCGCCCCAGTCAAACTACCCACCATACACTGTCCCCGATCCGGATCACGGACCTGGGTTAGAACCTCAAACATACCAGGGTGGTATTTCAAGGACGGCTCCACAATAACTAGCGTTACTGCTTCAAAGCCTCCCACCTATCCTACACAAATAGGCTCAAAGTTCAGTGCAAAGCTGTAGTAAAGGTTCACGGGGTCTTTCCGTCTAGCCGCGGGTACACTGCATCTTAACAGCGATTTCAATTTCACTGAGTCTCTGGTGGAGACAGCGTGGCCATCGTTACGCCATTCGTGCAGGTCGGAACTTACCCGACAAGGAATTTCGCTACCTTAGGACCGTTATAGTTACGGCCGCCGTTTACCGGGGCTTCGATCAAGAGCTTCGCCTAAGCTAACCCCATCAATTAACCTTCCGGCACCGGGCAGGCGTCACACCCTATACGTCCTCTTACGAGTTTGCAGAGTGCTATGTTTTTAATAAACAGTCGCAGCCACCTGGTCACTTCGACCGGCCTCAGCTTAGAGAGCAAGTCTCATCACCAAAGCCGGCGTACCTTCTCCCGAAGTTACGGTACCATTTTGCCTAGTTCCTTCACCAGAGTTCTCTCAAGCGCCTTGGTATTCTCTACCTGACCACCTGTGTCGGTTTAGAGTACGGTTCACTATTGCCTGAAGCTTAGAAGTTTTTCCTGGAAGCAGGGCATCAACCACTTCACTCACCAAGGTGAGCTTCGTCATCAATTCTCAGCCTTAGGGACCCGGATTTACCTAAGTCCCCAGCCTACAACCTTAAACATGGACAACCAATCGCCATGCTGGCCTAGCCTTCTCCGTCACTCCATCGCAGCAATAGCAAGTACAGGAATATTAACCTGTTCCCCATCGACTACGGCTTTCGCCCTCGCCTTAGGGGCCGACTAACCCTGTCCCGATTAGCGTTGGACAGGAAACCTTGGTCTTCCGGCGGGGAGGTTTTTCACCTCCCTTATCGTTACTCATGTCAGCATTCGCACTTGTGATACCTCCAGCCAACCTCCCGGTCGACCTTCAGCGGCTTACACAACGCTCCTCTACCATGCTAATAAATTAGCATCCGCAGCTTCGGTTATCAGTTTGAGCCCCGGTATATCTTCCGCGCGGGCCGACTCGACTAGTGAGCTATTACGCTTTCTTTAAAGGATGGCTGCTTCTAAGCCAACCTCCTAGCTGTCTGGGCCTTCCCACATCGTTTCCCACTTAACTGATATTTGGGACCTTAGCTGGCGGTCTGGGTTGTTTCCCTTTCCACGACGGACGTTAGCACCCGCCGTGTGTCTCCCGCGATTGCACTCCTCGGTATTCGGAGTTTGCATGGGGTTGGTAAGTCGGGATGACCCCCTAGCCCAAACAGTGCTCTACCCCCGAGGGTGAGACGCGAGGCGCTACCTAAATAGCTTTCGAGGAGAACCAGCTATCTCCCGGCTTGATTAGCCTTTCACTCCGATCCACAGGTCATCCCCTAATTTTTCAACATTAGTGAGTTCGGTCCTCCAGTTGATGTTACTCAACCTTCAACCTGCCCATGGATAGATCGCCGGGTTTCGGGTCTATTGCCTGCAACTAAACGCCCTATTAAGACTCGGTTTCCCTACGGCTCCCCTAAGCGGTTAACCTTGCTACAGACAATAAGTCGCTGACCCATTATACAAAAGGTACGCAGTCACCCCGAAGGGCTCCTACTGCTTGTACGTATACGGTTTCAGGATCTATTTCACTCCCCTCTCCGGGGTTCTTTTCGCCTTTCCCTCACGGTACTGGTTCACTATCGGTCAGCTGGGAGTATTTAGCCTTGGAGGATGGTCCCCCCATGTTCAGTCAAGATAACACGTGTCCCGACCTACTCGATTTCACTCTAAATGCCTTTTCGTGTACGGGGCTATCACCCTGTATCGCGGTACTTTCCAGAACCTTCCACTAAAACATAAAAAGCTTAAGGGCTAATCCCCGTTCGCTCGCCGCTACTAAGGGAATCTCGGTTGATTTCTTTTCCTCCGGGTACTTAGATGTTTCAGTTCCCCGGGTTCGCCTCCATAACCTATGTATTCAGTTATGGATACTCCTAAAAGGAGTGGGTTTCCCCATTCGGACATTCCAGGATCAAAGCTTGTGTGCCAGCTCCCCTAGACTTTTCGCAGGCTCCTACGTCCTTCATCGCCTCCAGCTGCCAAGGCATCCACCGTATACGCTTAGTCGCTTGACCATACAACACAAACGACTACTAACGACTTTGCATTCGAACAGTAGTTATCATATACACACAGAGAGTTCGTGTGTTAGGCCGCAAACTTGTGAATTCCACAAGCTTACGTTTCAGCAATCATCAGCAAACACAACATACCAGTTCGCTGATTCGCATATGCCACCTAC
>NZ_JBLBUB010000018.1:0-27500 GCF_047289955.1 Microbulbifer jejuensis | reverse complement strand
CCATTGTATGGCGGTGAGAGAGGGATTCGAACCCTCGATGGGCGTTAACCCATACGCCCTTAGCAGGGGCGCGCCTTCAGCCACTCGGCCATCTCACCATTCACTCCTATCTGAACGCCCGTATCCGGAGAACTTCCCGAGGATTCCCTGGGGAAGAGCCGTCAGGCGGGTGCTCGCGTCAAAGTGGGCGGGATCATACCAATGGGCTGACAAAAATCAATGGGGAATCAGTAACATTTTGCTCTTTTTTATTCTGTTGGGCACAAACTGACCTACAGGCTCAAAAAGGACTTTTCCGCCAGCTCGTCAGGTTAAAATTGAGCTTCATGCAAATAAAAAAGGCCGGATATCCGGCCATTTTACGCAAGCTGCATAGCTACTCGCTCCCCCCCTCCTCAGAGGATTGTCTTTCGCGCTGGATACGCTGATAAATTTCTTCGCGGTGGACGGCAACTTCTTTTGGCGCATTGACTCCAATGCGCACCTGATTGCCCTTCACCCCCAGCACGGTAACCGTCACATTGTCGCCGACCATCAGCGTTTCGCCAATTCGGCGGGTTAAAATCAACATTACCTACTTCTCCTTGATCATCCTGTGATAAAGAGCGGCCGGTATTCCCCTAAAGCTGCTCTTATTTGGTCATCATAACCGGATGGCGGTGCAAAAAGGCCAAAAAGCTGCCCATCGTACTATTCAGTATTGACCAGCCGAACAAAATCTCAACAGATTGAATTTTGTGCCAATAAGCCGAATCGAAATGAAAGGCTCACACCGCCTTAACTCTGGTTATTGTGTTTTTCATCTCTGCTTGTCAGAGAGTTCAAACGCACTGTGCAGCGCCCGCACAGCGAGTTCGAGATAGCGCTCATCGATAATCACCGATATCTTGATCTCAGATGTGGTGATCATCTGGATATTGATATTGTCTTCACCGAGCGCATTGAACATACGACTGGCCACGTTGGCATGGGATCGCATGCCCACACCGACAATAGATACCTTGGCAATCTTGTCGTCTGAGATCACTTCACGCGCACCGAGTTCCGCCGCGACACGCTCCAGCACATCACATGCCTTACCCAGATCATCGCGATGTACGGTGAAAGTAAAGTCTGTAGTGCCATCGACAGCGCTAATGTTTTGTACGATGACGTCCACTTCAATATTTTCACCGCCAATCGGCGCCAGAATGCGACAGGCAACCCCTGGGGTATCCGGCACACCGCGAATTGTTAACTTGGCCTCATCACGGTTGAACGCGATACCGGATACAACAGGTTGCTCCATTTCGTTATCTTCCTCATCCAGGCTAATCAGGGTTCCATTACCCTCCTCAAAAGTAGAGAGCACACGCAGGGGAACCTTGTATTTACCGGCAAACTCCACGGCGCGGATCTGCAAGACCTTGGAGCCAAGGCTGGCCATCTCCAGCATTTCCTCGAACGTGATCCGGTCCAAACGGCGAGCACTGTCCACCACCCGAGGGTCAGTGGTATAAACCCCATCGACATCCGTATAGATCTGACATTCCATTGCACCCAATGCCGCCGCGAGGGCCACGCCTGTAGTATCCGAACCACCACGCCCCAAAGTGGTGATATTTCCGTTATCATCCACGCCCTGAAAGCCTGCAACCACAACCACTTTGCCTGCATCCAAAGCCCCGCGCATACGCTCGACATCAATGCGCTGAATGCGCGCTTTGGTATGTGCATTGTCCGTGAGGATCTTGACCTGCCCACCGGTATAGGAGCAGGCATCGTAGCCACGTTTTTTCAAGGCCATGCTCAACAGCGCGATAGTGACCTGCTCACCGGTGGAAACCAGTACATCCAATTCGCGCGGGTCGGGCTTTTCCTGAACCTGATACGCGAGATCAATCAGGCGGTTGGTCTCCCCGCTCATAGCAGAAAGCACCACAATCAAGTCATGCCCCTGGGCGCGAAATGCGGCCACCTTGTCGGCGACAGCCTCAATGCGCTCAATCGAGCCCACGGAAGTCCCGCCATATTTATGCACGAACAAACTCATAACTTTTTGTGTTTCCCCAGCTCAAGGCCAAGCACACGCATCGCTTCGATTCATGCAGGCGCGCACTTAATCACCAAACTTCGGCGAAATCAACTCGACACCCCACTTCTTGCGCCAAATTGACCGAAATCACGTGTTGAGGGCATCCTCAACCCACTCCGGCACCGCCTGTAACACCCCCGCCAAAGCAGAAAGGTCTGTCCCACCACCTTGGGCCATGTCACGTCGACCGCCGCCCTTGCCACCGAGCCTGCCAGCGGCAAAGCGCATCAGGTCGCCGGCCGAGAGGCGGCTGGTCAGGTCCGGGGTTACCGCAGCCACCAGCGCCACCTTGCCTTCACCTGGTGCGGCGAGTAACACAACGCCACTGCCAAGTTTGTTCTTCATCTGATCTGCCAGGTCTCGCAAGGACTTCGGGTCCGCACCCTCCACAGAGGCTGCCAGCAGCTTAAAACCCGCCACCTCTACCGCTTGTGCAGAGAGATCACCGCCGACACCACTGGCAAGTTTGGTTTTCAGCTGTGCAACCTCCTTTTCCAGCCTGCGATTTGTGAGCAATAACTGCTCTACCTTATCCGCCAGGGTATCCGGGCGCGCCTTGAGGAGCGCGGCGATATGTTCAAGATGCTGCTGGGTTTGGTCAAACAGCGACAGTGCGTGGGCACCGGTCACCGCTTCGATACGGCGCTGCCCCGAAGCGATGCCGCTCTCACCAACAATACGCAGCAGACCAATATCACCGGTGCGCTCAACATGAGTACCACCACACAACTCCACAGAAAAGGCACCGCGTTCGGTCACACCCATGGAGAGTACACGTACGGAATGGCCATATTTCTCGCCAAACAGCGCCATAGCGCCCATTTCTTTGGCGGAGTCGATATCAGTCTCACGGGTTTCCACCGGCGTGTTGGCCCGAATCTGGGCGTTAACCAGAGATTCAATGGCGCTTAGCTGTTTGATGGTTACCGCTTCAGGATGGGAGAAATCAAAGCGCAAGCGCTCGGAATCCACCAGGGAGCCCTTCTGGGTAACATGCTCGCCCAACACTTTGCGCAGCGCTGCATGCAACAGGTGGGTGGCGGAGTGGTTCAGGGCCGTTGCCCGGCGCACATCTGCGGACACTTTGGCCGCGACCTGATCGCCAACCACAATAGCACCCTTAAGCACCTTGCCATTGTGCAGATGATGGCTTCCCTGCTTGGTACAGTCGCGCACTTCAAAGCAGCCGGCTCTCGCAGTCAGGTAACCGCAATCGCCAACCTGGCCACCGGACTCCGCATAAAAGGATGTGCGATCCAATATCACAGCACCTTCTTCACCCTCTTCCAGACGCTCCACCCGCCCACTCTCTTTGACGATAGCGACGACGATACCCTCAACTTCCGTTGAGTCATAACCCAGGAACTCAGTTGCCCCCCCCAAGCCCAGCACTTCGGTGTAGCCCTGCTTAAACCTGCCCGCGGCGCGGGCGCGCTCGCGCTGGGCCTGCATCGCCACTTCATAGCCAGCCATATCTAGTGACAAGCCACGCTCACGGGCAATGTCCTGGGTCAGGTCGGTGGGAAAACCATAGGTGTCGTGCAGGGTGAACACCAGCTCTCCCGGAATTTCACTGTCTTCCAATGAGCCGAGGGCGTCTTCCAGCAGAGCCAGCCCCTTATCCAGGGTCTTGGCGAATTGCTCCTCTTCTTTGCGCAGAACCTGCTCGATAGTCTGTTGCTTCTCACGCAATTCAGGATAGGCTTCGCCCATCTGTTCGACCAGGGCCTCCACCAACTGGAAGAAAAAGACTGCCTTGTGCCCCAACTTGTGCCCATGGCGCACGGCGCGACGGATAATACGACGAAGGACAAAGCCGCGCCCCTCATTGGAGGGCATAACGCCATCGGCGATCAGGAAAGCGCAGGAGCGGATATGATCTGCGATGACCCGCAGGGATTTCTCTTCCAGGTTGTCACAGCCGACGACTGTTCCAGCAGCTTTCAGCAGCGCCTGGAACAGATCGATTTCGTAGTTGGAGTGCACGCCCTGCATCACGGCAGCAATGCGCTCCAGGCCCATACCGGTATCTACTGACGGCTTGGGCAGCGGGTGCAACTCACCCTCTGCCGTGCGCTCGTACTGCATAAACACCAGATTCCAGATCTCGATATAGCGATCCAGTTCGTCATTGTCTGAGCCGGGCGGACCTCCGGCTATGGCTTCACCGTGATCATAGAAAATTTCCGAACTGGGCCCACAGGGACCAGTGTCACCCATCTGCCAAAAATTGTCCTCGTCGAGACGGGAAAAACGTTCCGCACTGACACCGATCTCTTTTAACCAGATATCGGCGGCTTCGTCGTCGCTGATATGTACAGTAATCCAGAGACGCTCTTCAGGCAGGCCCAAAACTTTGGTGAGGAAATCCCAGGCAAAACGGATAGCCTCGCGCTTAAAGTAATCGCCAAAGCTGAAATTGCCCAACATTTCAAAAAAGGTATGGTGCCGCGCAGTATAGCCAACGTTCTCCAGATCGTTGTGCTTGCCGCCGGCACGCACACAGCGCTGCGCGCTGGCGGCGCGCCTGTAGGGGCGCAACTGGTGACCAAGAAAGGTATCCTTAAACTGTACCATGCCGGCATTGGTGAACAGCAGGGTCGGATCGTTGCCCGGAATCAGAGAGCTCGATGGCACAATGGTATGACCCTGTCCCGCAAAGTAATTCAGAAAGGCTTCGCGAATCTGTGCGCTTTTCATCCAGCGTAATTCCACTTCGTTTGTTGAGAGTTACTTGAGAGACACCACCGGTGACGAGATGCCACATCTGCCCCATTTACTGCGCAAGCCTGTGCTCAGGCATTTTTTTGTGTGCCAGCAGGTGAACATGTAAATGGAATACGGTCTGTCCGGCACTGCGACCATTATTGACTACCAACCGAAAACCCTCGAGGCGTAATTGTCGGCCCAGTTCGGCAGCCACCCACATTAAGTGGCCAAGCAGGGTTTTGTCTTCGCTTTTGGCGTCAGACAGGTTGACCAGGGGTTTGCGCGGGATAATGAGCAGATGCGTCGGCGCTTGTGGCGCCCGATCCTCAATAACGACACAAAGGTCATCCTCGTAGATTTTCTCGGTCGGGATATCGCCAGAAATAATTCGACTAAATACGCTGGATTCACCCATCGGTTTATTTTTCCAGCTTTTCCTCGGCGGTCAGCTGCCGTGCTTCAGACTCCAGCATCACCGGTATCCCATCCCTGACCGGATAGGCCAGGCCACTGGCCTTGCAAACCAGTTCCTGGGTGTCCTCACGATACTCGAGTGGCGCCTTGCTCACAGGACACACCAACAGGCTCAGCAACTTTTTATCCATGTCTCACCCACTATTCCCCTCACCAAAACTTCCGGGGTCAAAAATGACCGCGTATCATACATTGCCTCATGGGGTTTTTCACGATATTTGCCGCAGCTTCTGCTGGTATATTTGAGTGCTTTGCCGCATTTTTACCCTAAGGCGACAGATCTAGACGCGGGCAGCAGAGAATTTAAATGCCCCAGCAGCAACTCCCGCGCCAAGCGCCCCTCCTCCTCCTCATTAAATAATTCGTGGTAGGCATCGGGGAAACAGTGCAACTCTTTAATCTCTGAACCTATACGGATAAACCAGTCCTGGCTAACTTTTGTGTCCACCAGTTGATCCGACTCCGGCAGTAACATCAGGCAGGGCGCCTGCAGGCGCCCGAGATTGACGGAGAGGAACTCCCGCTCCCGCAGGAAGCTTTCAAACCAGCGCAAGGATATACCGCGATGCGTCAACGCATCGCTCCGATAGGCCTCGACAACCGCCTTATCCCGGCATAGCCATTGAGCATCAATCCGGTTGGTGAGCACCAATCGCGGAAATAGCTTTGCCAGTGTTAGGGCCAGCCTCAACTCCAGGCCCGCGGGCTCCCGCCTGCCGAAAAACCCCGGTGCAGACAGGATCACACTGTCTGCAAAGTCGTAACGGATGGCGCTGCCACAGGCGACCACCGCCCCCATACTGTGTCCCAGGAGGTGCAGATTGGTATCGGGGTTACCATTTTTGACCCGGCAGATAAATTCGTACAAATCCTCGCAATACAGAGAGAAATCCTCGATATGCCCCCTTTTGCCCGCGGACAAACCATGGCCGTAGTGGTCCAGTGCATAAACACTGAAGCCCGCCCGGTTGAGGTGCCTGGCCAGGGAGGCATAGCGACCGCTGTGCTCACCCAGGCCATGGGAAATCACCACGATACCCAACGCTCGCTCCACCCACCAGCGCCGGTAGTGCAAGCGTATATCTCGCGTCAAAAATTCCACCCCCTGCCTCCTTTTTACGCTCTTTATTGTTATTTCAGCGTCTGCAGCCGAGATTACTCCTCGTGCTCCAGGTTATCGTGGTACTGACCCAACATGGCGAGGTGGTTCAAGCGCGCCCGCCGCACCAAGGCGTCCTGCGCAGCCCCAATATACTCCTCCCGGCCACACCAGGCCGCCAGCGCCGGCTGCTGCAGGGCCCGGCCATAGGAAAAGCTCAGTTGCCAGGGGGCATTGCCAATTTGGTTCAGGGCATTGAGATTGGCGGTGGCTTCCTCGGGGCTCTGCCCGCCGGAGAGAAAGTGAATACTGGGCACCGCCGCAGGCACTGCGCGCCGCAAGCTGCGCAGGGTGTACTCCGCAACCCGTTGCGGCTCCGCGCGGTCGCACTCCGATCCCGGAGTTACCATACTGGGTTTAAGCAACATCAGCTCCAGTATAACGCCATGTCGACTCAGGGCGTGAAAGACGGCATGCCAGACCCGCTCATTGACTTCCGCACTGCACTCAATACTGTGATTCCCATCCATCAGGACTTCCGGCTCTACGATGGGCACAACGCCCTCACACTGGCAGATAGCGGCATAGCGGGCGAGCACCTCGGCATTGGCATACAGTCCCAGTTCGGTGGGATTTTCCGGACCCAGGGGGTACACCTCGCGCCACTTGGCAAAACGTGCGCCCTGTTTTTTGTACCCCCGCAACCGCTCCCCGAGGCCGTCCAGCCCGAAAGTGATCATATCCCCGGGAGCGCCGGGCAGCGGTCCCTTGCCTCTGTCGACTTTAATACCTGGCAGGATTTTTTGTGCCGCCGCCCTCTGTGGCAACGGAATACCCTGATCATCACACTGGCCAAGGGTTTCCTCAAACAGAATCACTCCACTGACAAACTCTCCCAGCCCCTCGCTCGCTAGCAGGGCCGAACGATAACCGCGGCGGTTCTGCTCCGTTGACGCAACCCCCACTGATGCAAAGCGCTTGGCGATGGTGCCATCACTTTCGTCCGCAGCGAGAATGCCCCGCTGGCCATCAACCAATTCGGCAATGGTCGCCTGCAATTCACTCTGAACTGTCATTTGGACACCTCCCGCGGTGTAAAAGACACGCCATTTCCCTTAAAATGCCTGACAAGCAGAGACCGCCCGCTTCCAGCCAGCCAGCAAAGACTCCCGCTTGGGCGCAGCCATCGCGGGCAGGAAATCCCGATCTATTTCCTTCAGGCATTCCGGCAATCGCCGGGACTGCCACAGCCCGCTGCCAATGCCCGCCAGAAGTGCGGCACCTATCGCGGTGGACTCTATCTGCCTGGGGCGCTCCACACGCAATGCGGAGATATCCGCCTGAAACTGCATCAAAAAATTATTCACACTGGCCCCACCATCCACGCGCATATGGCTGATGGGCAGGTCCAGCGCTTCGCTCATCAGGCGCACCAACTCATCACTCTGATAAGCAATGGATTCGAGCGTAGCCCGCACCAGCTCAGCACGGCCGGCACCGCGACTCAATCCACAGATTGTGCCGCGCGCCAATGGGTTCCAATGGGGCGCACCGAGCCCACTGAAGGCCGGTACCAGGTAGACACCGCGGGTATCGGGAATACTTTGTGCAATTATCTCGGTTTCCGCGGCCTGCTGAATCAAGCCCAGTTCATCGCGCAGCCACTGCACCGCAGAGCCGGCAGTAAATACCGAACCCTCCACAGCATAAGCCGGAGCGCCATGGACATCACAGGCTACTGTCGCCAGTAGCCCCTGAGGTAAAGCAGGTGGCATCTCCCCGGCAAACGCCAGCATAAAACAACCCGTGCCATAGGTATTCTTGATATCCCCGGGATGGATACAGCCCTGGCCAAACAACGCCGCCTGTTGATCGCCAGCCACCCCGCAAATGGGTGCATCAGTGCCAAGGAACGCCTTGGGGTCGGTATCGGTAAAGTAGCTGGCAGATGGCCGTATTTCCGGCAGTATGGATTCCGGGCAGTCGAACAGTGCCAGCAGTTCCGGGTCCCAGTGTTTTTGTGCCAGGTTGTATAGCAGAGTGCGGCTGGCATTGGTGTGATCGGTAAGATGCGCGCGACCACCACTCATTTTCCAGATCAACCAGCTATCCATTGTACCGAAACAAAGCGCACCGCTGCGGGCACGAGCCAGCAATTTCGGATTCTGCCGAAACAGCCATAGCAGTTTGCTCGCGGAAAAATAGGCATCCAGCAGTAGGCCGCTGCGTTCACGCAGCCACTGGGAATTTCCCGCTGCAACAAGCTCCGCGCAGATTTCTGCAGAACGGCGGCACTGCCATACGATCGCCGGGTGCACCGGTTCCCCGGTGTGCCGGTCCCACAAGATGGTGGTCTCCCGCTGGTTGGTGATCCCCACAGCTTGGATATCCGATGCACGGATACCGGCGCGCTCTAGCGCTGCGCTGCACACAGACAGTGTAATCTGCCAGATTTCTTCGGCGTTTTGCTCAACCCAGCCCGGTTTTGGGTAGTAATTGGAAATTTCCGCATAGCTGTAGCCGATCTGGGCACCCCTGCTATCGAAAACAAAAGCTGTTGTGCCCGTGGTGCCCTGGTCGATGGACAAGATCATAATGTGTCCCGTGATTATTGTTCTGGCGCTCTGTTTCCCGTGGCGCGTTTCTGTAAAGGTATCATTCTCCAGCCGCCCCCTGAAAAGAATATAAGCCCAATGACTTGTCGTCCAGCACCGGACAATGCTATCCAGCGGCAGGTCCAGATGGCTCGGTAACTCATGCGCGGCCAACCTCTTCATCTACCGAGCCTGGGCATGCACTGAGGAATGCCAAGTATCCGCACCGACACTGTAACTGTGCAGGCTCAAAAAATAACCGCCAAACGCTCAACAGCAACCCAGTGATCGCACGTTGTTGCGGATTCCGGCGAAAGCACAATATCCCCCGCCGCGTTAGCCGTAGGCCCCACCTGGAATGTTTACAAAGCCCTGCTCAAGCAGGTGGTTGGAAATGGGATAGATAATCGAACAGAGTATCACCTCCAGGACAACTTTCCCGCCAGCTTCCACACCAACCCAAACTTGGGCTGATCCTAGCCGGCAATTGGCCTGCCAGTCGCAACACAAAAGGCTTGAACGGGATTGATGGAGGATGCCAAGTTTGAACGAGACAGTTTGACTTCCGAGAGTACCGCAGCTTTACAGAGTAAACTGCAGAACTGGTACAAAAGCCTTATCTCTCTATATTAATCACCCGGGGAGATGGGGATGCTTTGGCATAAGGGGTAGCCACTTATCATTAACTAAAATCTAATATGCTTTTCGGGCTTAGACGACATGCGGAGTATTCCGCCACGAGTTTTAGGTCGATGCAACCGGTTAAAATAAATACCAATCCATAAAGTACTAACGATACCCAAAGATCATTCACGCCATCAGTTATGCTCGACCAGCGCAACGAAACGGTTATCAAATTATACAAACCAATCAGCAGGATACAAATTTTAAATACGCACAATCAATAACCCTACTAGAATTAACTGTCTAAATGAAGAAGAAACGACAAGAGGGACACCAACAGGCATCTAAGGGGTTGGATAAGTCCCAAAAAGAAATCTCTTTGCTGATATTCTCTCGCCGGAAAGAAATTCCAGCAAGGATGCGCGCCCCCAACAACCCGCTCATAAGCTTCTAATCAGTGCTCTATTTGATGGAAAAACTTGTCGCAAAGCCGCATCCAATTCGTCTTTCTTCCTATAGCGGCAGACAAAGAGTGACTCCAGGGGGACTGAGGCACATCCAGATGTCAAATGAATGACCCCACGGAAGTAGAATGAAAGCACAACCTTCGGACTTCACCAATGAAAGAATTTTTCTACAATTTGCGAAAGAAAGACCCAAGTTATTGATTTTTATTAGAAAGCGAGTTCGCAATACATAGGAAACCGAGGATGCTTGCCAGGAAGCTGTCACCCGATTGACCAAACAGATTAACGAGAACGAAAGACCAGACAACCCTGTCAGCTACCTGTATCGTGTTGCGATCAATATCATCAATGATTCCCTGAGGCGAGGGGATACGCATGCAATGGAATTACTCAGCGATGAAATTACCTGCCGGCAGTCACTCGAAATATCATTGTTATGCGAAAGTTACAGGGGAAGAGCAATATTGAAATAGATGAACAAACCGGAATTTCCGCAAAAGCCACAGAGAAGAAACTCAATCGCACCCTTAAGACAATTGAGCGCAACATGGAAGACTATTTCTAACTCCAGAAGAGAGAATCGAGATCCAATGCACGAGGAAAATATCATTATGCAAAGTCAAGTTTTACTCAATCAAAAAGAAGAGCAAAAATAATTTTTATGATTAAGTCATAGTGTAAATAAATCCACAAGATCAAACAACCCCCCAATCTGAAGGAGTTTGATATCTGATTAAAGACCAATCCCGCCAGATATGAAATGGCGGGAAGGATAGAAGCATTCTGAAATCATACAGATTGTGAGCGGGCACTTCTACACAAAGAGTGTATTGAGAAAAAAGCTTCGGGTCCCAATATAATATCTCCCACACCCTTACACCGGACAATAATAAAAGATGCAGGCTGTATCGTTAAAGAGCCTTCTGGGCACAGATGAAATTGTGCCCGACAGAAAAAACCATCACCAGCTTGACTCGGAACAAGCCAACAAACCAACTCTATTCCTCGCTATAAAGGTCATGATCCAAGCTTACTGAAATTGACTCTTTGCATAGCTGCCACAAGTATTTATTCCTTATACAGCCTTCCACAAAAGCCATCTTTTGTAAAGATGGCGACATAGTAGCAAAACAGGAGGAAAGAATACCCCTCTCTCAGGATCGTATGAGGCATGGATGCCGATTACGAGCGTACAAGGATGTATTCACAGCGTGTCCTGGGAGATGGGTATTCTTTCCTTCCGACCCGGTAGTAAGGATGGTATCTCCTGCCAAAAGCAATATGAATAGAGTACCAATCAAAAAAATCTGATCTAGTCACAACTGGGGACGGACCAGAAAGACGCAGCTGGGAAACCTGTGGCGCTGCCGGAAGAAAACAGATCCATATAACTGTTATTACCCCTATGGGCCCGACCTCTCCACCTTGGTCGCTTCAGGGCAAAAAAGTGCTTCAAGGGAAATCACTTCCGTACTACGACTGCACGTCAAATGAAGTCTGCTAGGCTCAACAGAAAAATCACGGATTCAGGATTCCTGCATTCGCTCACCAGACCGTGCCCTCTTTAACCTTGAGGCAATCCCATAACAATCAGACAAAAATGTACCTTTTGGCACCACAATCTACATTGAAACTGTCTGTTTTTAGGGCTCCTCTACTATCCAGATGGTCTGTTTCAGTAGCACCCTTGAAGTTTACCTTGCTCTCTGTTTGAACTGCCTTTCACATTATCCGGGGTCATCAATTTTCAGGCAGCTACTTGATGGTTTACCACTTTAAAAATAATGGCACTGATTTAATTCTTTAAAGCACTTCTGTAAGCAATCTGTAACATAAATATGTTTACGTATTTTACAACTCGACGATTTCACTGCTTACTATTTTGAATAATTTTCCTGCCTGCCAGCTAGAGCATCTTTTACCTGTGTTTCTGCAAAATTTTCACCAAAATTTAATTTTTTGGTTGTCGCCCAGAAAAATATTTGGCGTCTTTTCAGGGGTTGGTTATTGTTTCAATGCCTGAACCCTGCTCGATAGCTGGTGTTGAGTTATGACTGTTTGAACAGTGCGGGAATTACAGGCGTGCTATCAGGATTTTATTTTCATGAGTAGGAGTGTGATATGAGATTAAACGTTTCCAAAAGGTTGCTGTGTGTCGCTATTGGCATGGCTGTTGCTGGCCAGCTACAAGCTGCGGGGCTGAAGCTGGATTTATATGTTGATGCTGAGCCCGCCGGGCAAATCGAGATATTGCTGAATGGCGGGCATCTGGGCTCGAGTGACGCCAGAGGTTCCTTTTGGAGTGACGCGATTCCATCCGGCCGACACCGGCTACAATTAGACCTAGGAAAAGAATCGGAAACTTACGCCTTTACCGTGGCAGAAAATGAGGCAGCCCTGGTTATCATCAACACCGACTCTGATACCGGGCGCAGTGTAAAATCCATTCAGAAGATGGCGCTTTCAGCGGTGGATGAGCACGGTTTCTCATCGGAAACCTTCCAGCCTGAAAGCCTGGCGCCAGGGGTTATTCAAGGCAGGGTGAGCGCGCTTGATCGGGAACAGCCGCTGCGCAATGTGGCGGTTACGGTTATTGGTAGCGATCAGCAAACGGTTACAGACCGCTATGGTAATTTTGAATTACAGCTCGCCCCAGGCAGCTACCAGCTGCAACTGGAACACCCTGACTACCAGACAGCCCAACTGAACGCGCTGCGGGTATTGTCAAAAATCAATCTGAGCCTGGATGTGCAACTCCCCACTGCCGATGTATTTGCCGGTGAGGGGGGGGATACATTGGAAGAAGTACAGGTTTTGGGCCGCTACCTGCCAGGCAATCCCATTGAAATTGAGCGGGTATCTTCGTCGGTTGTCGACAGCATTGATTTCACGCAAATAGCCCGTTTTGATGACTCCATGGTAAGCAGCGCGCTCAAACGTGTGGTTGGCGTAACCCTTGAAGAGGATCGATTTCCCATTGTGCGCGGTATGAAAAGCCGCTACCAATCCACGGATTTTAATGGGGCGTTTCTACCCAGTACTGACCCGGCGCGGCGCGACCTCCCCCTGGATATCTTTCCCGCTGGCATTATGCAGGGCCTGAGTTTGCAAAAAAGCGCCTCGGCAGATGTGCCCTCCAGCGCAACCGCGGGGCATATTTCCATGCGTACCAAAGAAGCTTCAGAGGAGGGATTCTTTCAGGCTTCTTACTCGGCAAGCCATGGCGATATGCATGGGGATGACCTTTTGATGTCCAGCACCGAGGGGGGCCGGGACTGGCTCGGTATGGATGATGGCACGCGTGAGTTACCGGATGAGCTGAATCTGACTCTGGGGAAGTACTTAGATCTGGATTCGAACAGCAATGATTATGGTGGCTTTAATGAAGAAGCCATTCAAAGGATAGCTCAGAGTTTACCGCACAATACGATTAAAATGGGTGAGGCACAAATTGACTCCAGCATCAGCTTTAGCGGCGGCAACAGCTGGGATATCGGCGAGCAGAACTTTGGCTTTATCGGTGCAGTGCGTTACTCAAACAAATGGAGTAACAACACCAAGCAGAACACCCGCTACGGAATAATCAGGGAAGAGCTGAATATTGATTCTATTGTGGAGACCCATGATACCAATAATGTCATTGACCTGAGTGCCATGTTAAATATGGAGTGGAATATCAGTGATCAGCACCGCCTGGGGCTGAATAATATTGCATTGCGCCACACCACCAATTCCGCTGAAATATCAATACATCACGCTGCGCCGTCGTCTTTAAAGGGGGCCATATCCGAAAGTCAAATTGAGGAAATAAAAGCCAATCTAGACCTTGAAAAATTCCTGTACCAGAATGTGGACTGGATTGAAGAACAGCTTTTGAGTCATCAACTCTGGGGGGAACACAGCTTCTCCTTGTCATCGCGCGGCAGCTGGATGAATTATCTGGGCGATCTTGAAGTTCAGTGGCAATTGATGGAGTCAAATAGTGAATATGATCGACCGAATGCAACTCAATATACCTTTCGTAGAACAAGCGGCAATAGCTATCAAATAGCAGCGACAAACAATTTACAGTATAACCTTTATGAAAGAATGAAGGAGGAATCTTCTGGGTATAAATTGGACATTACCCTACCGATAGAGGGTTTAAACTGGCCCTCTCTGCTATTAAAGAGTGGTCTTTTAACGATGCAGAGGGACCGGGATGGAGCTTATCAATTTTATACACTTAAAGGGGCCGATGAACTTGCTACCGAAATAAAAGAAAACCCTGATCCGCGTGTAATTTATACTCCCGAGAATATTGCTGGCAGGCCCGGAGTTGGCGCCATATATTTAACTATCGGTAGTATTAATCCAGGCTTTGATACTGGGTTTACTGGGAACAGCTATATTGCCGAGCAGGATATTAGTGCAGGATATGGTTTGGTAGAACTCAATATTGTAGAAAGATTAAAGATTAATGTAGGGGTGAGAAAAGAAAAATATAATTTTTCCGCAGAGCAATATATGTACACTATGGAGCCTCTTGTTGAGCTTTTTGATAAAGAGCGCACCTCCCCTTCGGTAAGTGTTACCTATCTATTGAATGACCAGTGGCAACTGCGCACCGCTTATTCCGAAACTGTCAGTTGGCCCGAGATTTACGAGATAATGCCCCGCGTCTTCTCTGATGTGGAAACCCTGGAGCGATATTCAGGGAATCCGGAGTTAAAACCCGCGGATATTGACAATATTGATATACGCCTCGAGTGGTACCCCTCGGAGTCGGAATCCATCACCCTGGCCTATTTTACTAAGGATATGATTAATGCAATCGAAAACCGCTTTGCCAAGAGCGGGGATGTGTTCGATTACTATACTTTCGACAACGCGGAAAGGGCAGAAGTCTATGGATGGGAGCTGGATCTGCGCCGGGAGTTCACCCTGGGGCGGGACCAGGGGCACGAAGTCTTTGTGCAGTTTAATTACGCCGTCATTCATTCAGAGGTGGAGACAACCGGTGGGCCTGATTTATTTCCAGTGCAGATAAAACGTGGGTTGCAGGGGCAGCCTGACTATATCACCAACCTGCAGCTGGGCTATGACCATATTGACAGCGGCCAGGAAGTTACCCTGGTCTTTAACCGCAAGGGCAAGGAACTGGCCATTGCAAACCCGGGTTTAGAGACAGTGCCATCCGATGTCTATGAGCTGCCCTACAATGATCTGCGCCTTATTTACAAGAAAAATTTCTTAAACGGATTGTCTTTGTCTGCCTCCATAGACAACCTGCTGAATGAAGAGCATCAAATGGTGTACGACGGCTATAACACGCCCTATTTAAACTATTCCAGCGGCCGCAAGTTCAAACTGAAGGCCAGCTATAGCTATTAAAGAGACAGAAATTTACGCTGAATTGATATAACTGGTGAGCGGGTGTAGCTGCACCACTTACCAATTTCCAAAAGACCACTTGGATGGAATTATGTCTAAGAGAAATGATTGTGCTGTTAATACTAATCGCAAACAAATTGCCGATCGATTGAGAGCCTCCTTGCACAAGCGCTTGATATTATTAGGGAGCGCCTTGCTGTTGACGGCCTGTAGCGGCGAGTCTTCCGATGAAATTGCACAGGAGCAGCCACTGGATTTGTCCCTGCAGCAGTGTGAACTGGCACAGGGTGGGATAGTGGGTACCGCCATCGATCCGATAATGGTTGACGGTGTTGAAACCCAGGCCTGCCTGCTGAATACGGACTTTGGCCAGTCGGGGAAAGTTAAACTGAAAACCAGCCACCAGTATGAACCCCTGGCCTGGGTACTGGATGGCGTTTACGACATAGGCCAGAGCAAACCCTATGCAACGCTGGCAGAGATGCAGGCCGACGAGGTTGTTGATGTCTCAGGGGCAGGATCGCTCGTCTATGCAAGGGAGGGCAGCATGGCCGTGGTTCATCGCAATGCCCGCCTCAGTATTAATATTGAGTCTATTGATGACAACCGTTCCGGTGGTGGTGAGTGGGGCGGTGTTGTGGTGAACAGTATTGGTTATCATCCAGACTGTGGCGACAATACAAGTAGCGAAAACTTCTGCAATATTCAAGGGCCCTGGGGTTACTACGGCGGCTTGTCCCGATCCGACACTCGCTATGGGCCTGCTGTGCTGACCGGCAATGCTATCGATGGTGGCACCATTCGAACTGGTTTTCTTGGCTATGTGGCCGAGGCGGGGGGGGCCACAAAGAATAACCTCCCACTGGAGGCCGCCGTTACCATTAATGCGCCACACTTCGCGCAAACCCAGTCGCCTCAAGGCGTTCTGTACAGCGCGAATACGGGCCTGGAACTCAATGGCGGCGCCTTGCGGGCAAGTATTTATGCTATGGGCAACCAGGGGCATGCGATTCACTGGCACAGTGGATTTGGCGGCAAGATAGGTAATGATCGCATTATTTATCACGATAGTGACACAGCAGCCCTGAAGGGGGAAGCCAGCAGCCCGGCAATGCAAGAGGACCCTGGCGTTCAAATTGATCGGCTGACAATGGTGGATAAAGCCCTGACCGCGGCCAAGGCGCTCGAAGTTTCCGGGGGCGGGGATATTGCCGTGGAGCACTTTGTGGTACAGGGGTTTAATACCTGCTTGAGTATTGCCGACCCGACAACCCGGGTAGCCCTGAGCAACAGTGTGTTGTACTGCGATAAAGCCAGCCGGGCGGTGGAAGGTGAACCCGACTATGCCGAGCCACTGCTCTCCCAAGGGAAGAATAACTATACCCTGAATCCGGATTTGAAGTCAGATCTGGCACTGGATAACGTGGCTATCCAGGGAGTTACAAATGCAAAGCTGGCGAACCTACAAACTTTAGAGGTCTTATTAAATTATGATTTCCGCCTGCTGTACGAACCCTGCTTTGGTGTGGGCACACCCCTCGCTGAAACCGTTGATATCGGGCCGAACACCTACAGCATTTGCGAATTGCAGGGCCAGGTAAACAGCGGCCTGTATTTTGACGAGGATATCAATGATGCATTTGTGGCCTGGCGCCTGAAAGGGCCGGTAACCTTTGGCAATGCACTGGCAGCCCTGAGTAGTGAAGCGCAGGTGGCCCACTTGCAGCAGCCGAAAAAAGTGATTTTGGATGGAGACTCCAAACTGCTGCTGGATGCCACTTCTTCACTGACCTTTCATGCGGATGTTGCCCTGAGTGTGCGGGGCAGTGCAGATGACCCGGTAGCGCTGGCAACCCGGGATGCCGAGGCGCACTGGGCAGGGATGACCATTAACGGCCTGGACAACCAGTGTGCCAGTGAAGCGGCCTGCGCCCTTGCCGCCCAGCCCCGGGTCAATATCCATTACCTGCGCCTGCTGAACGCAGGTAATGGCCAGCCGGCCCTTAAACTCCAGCATGTGGGTGCCGGAGCTAAGTTCAACCACCTGGATATTGCCAACTCCCAAACCGGTGGTCTGGCCTTGGATGGCGGTGCAGCGAATATCGATTGGCTCCTGGTTTCGAACGTCAAAGGCGACCTGGTCAGCTGGGCGAACGGCTATCGCGGCACGCTGCAATATGCCATTTTACAGCCGGGGGACGAGTCCAACGGGCATGCCCTGTTGGGCCGCAATAATCCCGCAGACCACAACGCCACACCGCGCTCGCGCCCGGTTATGGCGAATATCACCCTGCAAGGCGCGGAGAGTTCGGATACCGCCATTTTGCTTGAAGATGGCTCCGGCCTGTTGCTCTACAACTCCGTAGTGACCGAGTTTGCCACCTGCCTGGATATTGATGACCCGGCCACCTCGAACCTGCAGTTCAGCGACCCGCTGGAAATCTATTTCGACAATGTGGTGCTGGATTGTGGCCGTACTGTTCCAGATGAAGACGAAGACGGCGGGCACGATTTTGCCACTGCCACCCAGAGGCTCAGCGGTGTGCATAAAGTGGCTGCAGTACTGGACAGCAACTTTGTCGCCACCGGTGGCGATATTCCCGGCATCGACACCGGGATTGATCTCATCCTGGCCGGAGACGCCGCCCGCTACCTGAACGCCAATGTGGGCTATATGGGCTCTGTACTGGACTCTCTGGACGACTGGTATCAGGGCTGGAGCGATTCTGTAGCGGTATTGCTGGCCGCCGAATGTGACTATAAAGGCGTACTGGAGAAGGATTACGTATACGAAAAATCAGGAAGCGTATATAAGGTCTGCGGCCTGCGCGGCACGATTATCGAGGACTTTATCATTACCACCTTTACCGGCGATGATCGGGTGGCTATTGAAGGCGGGTATCAGGTGAAAGAAGAAGTCTACCCCGGCGATTTTCTGGAGCGGGACCCACTGCCCACCCTATGGCTGATAAACGGCCTGGTCAGGATCGGTGAAGGGCATCTGGCCATTACCGATACTGCCCAGGTGGCGGCGATGAAGGCTGATCCGGTAACCCTGGGAATGGAAGCCTCCAGTATTGTGATGGTTGCCAAGGGCGGCGGCCTGCATATTACCCGCGGCGGCGCCCTGGAAGTGATTGGCGATGTCAGCCTGGCCAATGCGCAGCGCGATGGGGATGCCGCCGGACCAGTCAATTTGATAGGTCTTATTCCTCCTGCATCGGGCTTAACTATCCCCTTAGGCTATCCCTGGAATGGGGTGGCGGGTACCTGGACCGGTTTGATAATCGATGGTTTTGCCCGCAACAACCAGTGCCCAGAGGCCATGGCGGAGCCCGGCAGCCGTGTCTGTAATATTCAGGGAGAGTACGGCTACCACGGTGGTTATGATGACAACCACGGCAATGTGAATATTGAAAACCTGCATCTGCTGCAGGGCTCGCTGCGCCTGAACAGCGTCGGCCGCGGCGGTAAGATAGAGAATCTGTACTTTGGTCTGGGGGATTTAAGTGGGACTCCCCGTACACCCGCGGCCTGGGGCAGTGAGAACGTTGGCCGCGCGGCGGTCGATATCAATGGCGGTGTGGTAAATCTGCGTAATATTCAGATCCATAGAGGTGTGCCCGGTAATAGTCTTCGCTGGAATCATGGATACCGGGGCAGTATGCAATCGGTTTATATTGAGGATTTTGGATTTCTCGATGCTTTGAGTAGCTCTCAAGAGGAATTTTTCAGCACCCTTATCCAAAAAGCGGAGGTATGGTATGACTACCCCACGATTTCCGGGCGCAGTGGCGACCCAGATGCACTGCCGCGCTCCATGCCCACTATAGCCAATCTTGCCTTACACAGAGCGGATTCTCTCATGTTTTTTGACCCCACAGCCCCCAGCGTTACAACCACGGCACTGGAACTGGTCAGTGGGAGCGGCTTGTTTTTACACAATAGTATTGTTGGTGCTGACAAATCGACTGATATTGATTTTCCAGGCTTTTTTGGTGCCACTGCCGTGGTTGATCAATGTGTCTCTTTTGGTGAGGGCGTTACACCGCTACTGGGGAAGGGTATTATTTTTGATCAGGTGGCCTTTGCTTGTAAGGAACTGTCCCAAGACCCAAACCTGGCGAACCGGATTGACAATCACTTTCGTACTCAAGCAGTCAATAACCAAACCGGCATTGTGAGTAACGCCTCCACTATTCCGCTGCCAAGCCAAGCGACTAGTGATATTTATTATTCTGACTGGGTGTTTGGTGCAGTTGAGTCATCTTTTGATGAGGTCGACGGCGTCAATTCATTTAGCGAGTGGCACCGTATCTATTCGGCAACCACTTTGATCAATCTGGGTCAGGCCGAGCCCGATTATTCCAAATCAGAATCTGCTGATATGAATTTCTTGAAAGATAGCCCCTTCTTTGGTGCCAGTAATTATTTTATTCCCATCAATGCCGGAGAGGAAATTCACGGGGAGAGTGAGTAACACATTCTTAACAAGGATTCCGCGAGAAGGCCGGCAATTGCCGGCTTTTTTGTATGCAGGGAAGCCATACAGTTTTATTCTGTTATGATAATTTCAGACAGCTATTTGTAACACTATAGTCATTGCACGCACGCCTTTTGTTATAAAAACTTAATGTCGCCAGCAAAAAGTTTTACCGCCTTCGGATTTCTTTTTATTCTTTTTGGTTCTGTTTTTTTTGTTAAAATAAAAAAAAAATATAAATGTTATGTTTGACTGACATATGACGCAGTTAGATTGTTATGGCCTGGCAGAGTGTTAGAAGCCAGGAGTGGTAAACAAAGCAGTATTTATCAAGCTACAATTTAACGTCCAGTAGGTGGAACTTGTGATGAAAAAGGTAATGACTTCCGTTGCGCTGATGGCTTTGGCTTCAGTTTCTTATGCGGATACAGATTTGGGTCTCGATGTATTTTGCAACTCTAATGGTACCTTTCAAGGTACAGTAGCCTTTAATGGTACAAACTATTTGCGCTGTGATCTGCCGGCCTCTATAGCGGTAAACGATACGGTAGTGCTTGCCAAAAGTAGTGCTACACTATCCTCACCGATTGTATGGGCACTGCCCGGTATTATTTTGGTGGGGAATGGTCACCTCCAGAATGCCAACCCCAGCACGGTGGATAAGACTGTGCTGAAGATTGAAGCGGGTGCACAGATCGCCGGTGCCGTAGACAGTAACTCCGCGCTGGTCATTACCCGCGGTGCGCAGATTGATGCCCAGGGCAACAGTAGTGATCCCATCGTATTCTCCTCTATCGATAACGATATAACAGGTTCCGGTGAGTGGGGCGGTTTGGTGCTGGCAGGGTATGGTGAAAGCAATGCCTGCCCCAATACCAACGGGCAAGACCTGTGTGAAATGGAAGGTGTTGCTTCGGCCTATTACTACGGTGGCGGAAAGTACCTGGACGAAACCATAAGCAGCGGCACCCTGCAGTATGTGGTGATTGCCGAGGGTGGTCATGAAGTGGCTGTAGCCAGTGAAATCAATGGCTTGACGCTCTACAGCGTGAATAGCAGCACCAGCATTAATAATGTACATATTCACAATAATCAGGACGACGGCATTGAGTTTTTCGGTGGCGATGCCGGGGTTGAGGACCTGTGGCTGACTTGTAATCAGGATGACAGCGTGGATTGGGACGAAGGATACCGCGGATCTCTTAACAGAGTGAGTATTGCCCAGGGAGACAATGCCGACCATGCCTTCGAACTAGCCAACAACCCGGACTCCGCAACTGCCGCACCCATTGCACGTGGTGTTGTTACCAACGTCACCGTTGGCTTTGTGGGTAGCCCAGGCGGCTCTACCGATGTTCCCCTAAAGCTCAAGGAAGGCACCGATGCCTACTTTGAAAATGTTCAGATTCTAGGCTATTCCGGGCAAGCTTGTAACGATACCTCCAGTGCTATTGGCAGTAGCTCTACCGCTTATAGCGGCGATGTTTTCAATACCATGGAGTACGATTGCACCCGCGTCATCGATAACACCAGCTATATGACGCTGCCCGGCTCTGCCTCAGCTACGGGCTTTAGCGCTGCCTCCTTCTGGAATGCTCCTAATTGTGATTAGAAATTCAGGTTTGTTGAGTTTTGTTTTTGCCAATTAGATAGCATGCTTTATAAGTTTGAGAAAAGCCGGCAGCCGCCGGCTTTTCTTTGCCTCTTATGGAAAGACACCCCGGCAACGACAACCACCCCCGACTTTCTATTGGATTCACTGCTTACTCTTAGGATGAAGTATCGATCCAGACAATGATCGAGACGCAATAACCGTTTGCGTCGGTTCAATATACCCAGCAATTATACTGCTGAAATTTATTATTGTTCTCTGTTCCATAAACTTGTGGAGTTTGTAATGAAAAAGGTAATGGCTTCTGTTGTTCTGATGGCTTTGGCTTCAGTTGCGTATGCGGATACGAATTTGGGTCTCGATGTAGCTTGCAACTCTAATGGCACCTTCCAAGGTGTTGTAACCTTCAATGGCACGAGTTATTTGCGCTGCGATCTGCCGACGTCTATAGCAGTAAACGATACAATCGTGCTTGCCAAAAATAGTGATGCACTACCCTTCTTTCCGATTGTACGGGCACTGCCCGGTATTGTTGTGGTGGGTAATGGCCAGCTCCAGAACGCCAAGCCCAGCACGGCGGATAAGACCCTACTAAAGATTGAGTCGGGTGCACAGATCGTCGGTGCGGTATCCAGTAACTCCGCTCTGGTTATTACCCGCGGTGCGCGGATTGATGCCCGGGGTACCAATAGTGATCCCATCGTATTCTCCTCTATTGATGATCATATGGATGGCCAGCGCGAGTGGGGTGGATTGATCCTGGTAGGATACGATGAAAGCAATGCATGCCCCAGTGCTAACGGGCAAGACCTGTGTGAAATGGATGGTATTGTTGCCGCCTATTACTATGGTGGCGGAAGGTACCTGGACGAAACCATGAGTAGATCGGCCAGTACCAGTGCGAGAACCAGGATCACAGTGCATTTCATATAAAGCCTCCCTGCTGAATAATAGATGCTGGCTCTTTATGGATTCCGGGGGAGTTAGCCTAAGGATAGCTCAAGAAACCCGTAAAGAGCTTTTTTTCCGGGTACCCCATAGTAAGAAGCGTTTAAAATCCAGACGCTTTGTTTGTATTTTAAACAAAAGTTGCCCCATGCGTGGTATATTTCGAACTGAAACTGAGCAATTAGGCAGCGTACTGAATAGCTGCTTTTATCGATAGGGTTTCAAAACTCCAATACCCTGAAATTCATAAAGAGCCTAGACGTTTACTACTGCGCAAATTTACCGTAAAAAGTCCGTGCCACAATGATTCACTCAGCCAGAAGGATACTGTAATCAGCAAAGCAGCAAAACATTGCAAACACTCCAGTCATCCGCCAAACTCCCAGCCATCATCTCCCTGCCAGTTCTTGATGTTACCGCGTTATTCCCCCCTGATTTCAGCCACGCGGGATAGCCAAAGATTGAAACGCACCGAGAGATTCCTCAGTAATCCTCACCACCGATCATTTTATTTGCAGACAATTGCGTCCATGGGGCCACCAGAAGCGGGGGAATTCCTGCACTGCCCTGCTTCCTATTGGCTGTCCACAATTTATCCAACCTATCCCAATAGTACAGACACGCTCACACCCGGGCATAAGTTCGGTGGGCATAGCAACGACTGTGGGGTCGAGTACTTGTGCCGGTTTTTACTAGGATCAAGAGAGATGCAAATCTCCTTTGCGACTGGCTGCGACAGAGAGTAATGTTAAACCCATGCTCCACGGAGAAACCGTTAGGCTTTGTCGTGGTCCAACCTGAACATTCTGATCGCAACAAGAAGGAGGCAGGGAATGTCGGAACAACAATCTAGGCAAGGGTGGATCATCGGAATTATAGTGGTGATCATCGTCGCCGCGGCAGCTTATTGGCTCTGGACCGGCGACGAAAAGAAAAAAGAAATTCCCGCGACGAAAATCATTGAGGAGCCCGAGACAGCGCCCGAGCCGGAAACCCTGGCGCAACCGGAAGAACAGCCCCCTGTGCCCAAGGCTCTGGAACCCGCACCAGCCGAAAAACCGGCTGAAGAACCAGGTAGGGAGCCACCACCCCCGCTCAACAACAGTGACAAGGCTGCCTATCAGGATCTGATGGGCCTGGCCCCAGACAATGCCCTGTCCCGCTGGCTGGTTCCGAGTGAAGTGATTCGCAAGTGGGTAGCCGCGATCAATGCCGGTTCCCGCGGTACGCTGATTTACAAGCACCGGCCCCTCAAGAGCATCCGGGGCCCTATCCTGGTTACCGGCTCCTCAGCGGAGGGTTACCAGCTGTCACCAAGCAACTACCGCCGCTACGATCAGCCTGTACGCCTGTTCGCCCTGATGAATACGGAAACCGCGGTCAGTCTTTACCAGTACTGGTACCCGCGTCTGGCACAGGCCTATGGTGAACTGGGTATTCGCAATAAAACTTTCCATCAGGTGGTGCTGGAAGCCATTGACAAAGTGCTCGCGGCACCGGAAATTGAGGGCCCCATCCAACTCGTGCGCCCGTCGGTATATTACAAGTTTGCCGATCCCAAACTGGAAAAACTGCCCGGTGTGCAGAAACTGATGATCCGTATGGGGCCGGAAAATGCCATACGGGTAAAAGAGAAGCTCAAAGAGCTGAGGGAAAAGCTGGAGGCGGTGCCGGTTCAACAGCCACAATCCAATCCGTAAACCCGGACAGCGCTCCTGTTATTCTCACCCCAGTCACCAGACCGATTATGAAAAACCTGTTTGGCGGCTGGTGACAGCTGCTCCCCGTGCAACCACTACCAGGCATCGAGCAGCCCCCCCACAGCGCGATTGAACGCGGCCCTTGCCGGAGCTATTCACCACTCAACTGTACACGGCGTGATCGCACCCTCTCCAGTCCAGTTGTTGGCTTATACGCTTGCCTGTCCACTGCCCGTTTATCCACACGATACAGGCCCGCTGAACCGCCAGGCTCTCATCACAATCCTCGATAGCGAACACTCCAGGCTTTTTGCGGCGCAGCCGGATATAATCCAGACTCCCTTTGGGGTATATTACCAGCCCAACCGGTGGTTAAACCGAAGCCGCAAACAATAAAAAGGGGTGCCGCTGCGGACACAGCGCCGGGATTATTTGGGGATGGTCGAGGGGGCCAGAAGACGCTGTCACCCACGCTATATGAGTCCCCGAGTCAATACCCTGCCCGGTAAAAAAAGATCCATTGCAGATAATAATCGAGGCCCGCTTTGAGATATCGCTTTCTCGGTCAGATGCTGACCACTGCACTTTTTCTTGTCACATGCCTCGCAAAAGCTGACCCGGAGATCACGATTGAACCAACCCCGGCGTGGGTGAAAACACTGATACCTGTGGACAATAAACAGCTTCCTCGGGGCAGTGTCCGGTATCACCTGTCCAATTCCCAAATACTGCACCAGGGCCAAGACCAGCAATCCTATTTCCAACTGGAGATGGAGCCACTGAACCAACAGGGCGTGGGGGAGATATCCGAGCTGACCTTTGGCTTCTATCCCGCTTTTCAACACCTGGTGGTCCACGATATCAGTATCGTGCGCGACGGCAAGCGTCTGAATCGCCTGCAGAAGGCAGCCTTCAAACTATTTCAGACCGAGCAGGAGCTCTCCAGCAAACTGTACTCAGAGCAGTGGAACGCGCTCTATATCCTTGAGGATATCCGCCCCGGCGATATCCTCACCTACGCCTATACCATTCGGGGTAGCAACCCGATTTTTGAACGCAGTGACTTTGGCCGTTTCTACCTCTCCTGGACCCAATCGGTAGACCGGCGCTTTGTACGTATTATCAGCGATCAAAAACAGCATTACCGCTTCAATCACCGGGAACACCCGGTGACAGCCTCCCGCCACCAGGGCAATTTTGTATATGAACTCGATCTGCTGGATGTTCCTGCAGTGCTCGCAGAAAGCGAATATCCCACCTGGCACGATCCCCTGAATTACATCCAGTACTCTGGCTACAGTAACTGGAAACAGGTCAACACCTGGGCCCAGGGCCTCTATGCAATTGACCGCACGCTTCCCGGTAACTTGAAGAAGCAGTTGGACACCTGGCACGAAGAGTTCGGGCTGGAGGAGGCGGTCAACAGGGCAATCCGGTATGTGCAGGAGGATATCCGCTATTTCGGCATCGAACTCGGCATCAACTCACACCAGCCAAGAAGCCCGCGGGAAACTCTGGAAAAACGCTACGGCGACTGCAAGGACAAGGCGCTTCTGTTAACCAGCATGCTCGCCTACCTCGGCGTGCATTCCTACCCTGCCCTGGTATCCTCCAGCCGCGGGCGGGATATTGGCAGGGATATTCCCTCTCCGGGATCTTTCGATCATGTGATCAACCTGGTCGAACATAACGGGAGGGAATACTGGGTTGACGCCACCGCTGCCGGCCAGGGAGTTCATCTCAGGCACAAGGGGTTCTTTAACTACGAACACGCCCTGCCGGTGGCCCCGGCTACCCGGAACCTAAAGAGGATGGAACCCAGTTTTGCGGAAAAATCGTTGCTGAGTACCGAAATCGAAGAACAGTTTGATATAGATCCCGCGGGCAACAGTGCCGAACTCAAAGTTAGTACAACTTTTTCACACCTAAAAGCGGAACAGGTACGGCGATTTTTTCTGGCCTCGGATTCCGAGCAGGTCAAAAATGGCTATACCAATTTTATTGCGACCTATTACCCTGGCGTCGATCCTGCCCCTTTGATCAGCTACAGTGACAACCTGGAGGAAAACCGTCTGGAGGTGTCCGAGCAATACCAAATACAATCCTTTGCCAAACTGAGTTCGGCGCGCAAGATTTTTTCCCTGTATGGGTCCGGTATTGTGCAGTATATCTCCAAACCCCAAAGGCCAATCCGCCAGAGCCCACTGGCCTTGGTGCACCCCGTTGATGTCCGTCAGCGTGCTGTGGCCAATATTCGCGGTGAAGTGCTCTGGCAGGAAACACTGGGCACCACCGAGATTGATAACCCCTGGTTCACCTTTTCTCGCACGGCTGAGCGCATTGAGGACAGTCTTTCCGTGGAATACACCTTTCAATCCAAATCCGATCATGTAACCCAGGAAGATATGCCAGAATATATGGCACAATTCGATAAACTGGACAAGGCGCTGCAGTACCAGTTCTGGGCCAAGGGAAAGGCTTCTGACCAGCACAACAACAGTAAAGAGATGAAAAATCTGATTAAAGCTCTTATCAATAAATAACAAAAGCCATACATTCCTGACAATTGGACCAATTTTTATGCCAATAGTATAGGAGAGAGGCTGTGGTTGATCTCACTCCATTTGATACTTGGCGGCCCCTCAGATAATAATCGACCGTATAACAGGCGCTTACCAGCCCCTGCTGTTCAAAATAGCCCCTTTTGCTTTCAAAAAAACGCTGCGACATTCTTGCAGTTTTGCCAGTGAAGGGGGCGCACTTGAGAAGCACGATCACTATTGATTGAATTTAAAATATGGCTCTTTATGGATTTCAGGGAGTTAGCGCAGCAGCAGATAAAGCAATCCTGAAATAGCAGCCTTTCCTCTGCGTTTATATTGTGCAGACACTCAAAGACACTCAGATACAGAGGAAGCCTCTCTTGTGATATCCCTCGATGGGGGCGCAACCAGGATCGCAACAAAGACCAGAAACCCTCCATAGTATTTACTGAATCACCCTGGGCTTCTCAGAGACGATTTGATTTGAGTCATGCCGCTTGGGCAGACTCGGCTTGCTGATAATACAGCTTTTCGTATTCGGCTGGAGGCATATCGCCAATCGGCTCGAGAATGCGGCGATGGTTAAACCAGTCGACCCAGGTCAAGGTTGCGTGTTCAACCTCATCCAGCCCTTTCCAGGGGCCTGTTCTGTGGATGACCTCCGCCTTGAACAAGCCGTTGATGGTTTCTGCCAGTGCGTTGTCGTAGGAGTCGCCGACGCTGCCGACTGACGCCTGGAAGCCCGCTTCATTAAGCCGTTCAGTGTATCGAATCGACAGGTACTGACTCCCTCGATCACT